>JASFGJ010000008.1:0-16726 GCA_050123815.1 Desulfobacteraceae bacterium | reverse complement strand
AACCCGGATTAATACCTTCAATGCGCGTCATTCACCGAAATATTTTGGTCTTAAAAAGGGTGTCGTCTCCTATACCATGGTCGCAAACCATGTCCCGGTAAACGCCAAAATTATCGGAGCCAATGAACATGAGAGCCATTTTGTTTTTGATATCATCCACAAAACCTCCTAAATATTCACGGGTGAGCAGGGGCAGGGATTTGCTCTTCACCCTTTCCGCCTTGACTCTGGAGCCCTCCGACTTTTGCAACGATAGGGTAAAAAACGTGGCCGGATCCGCATCGCGGGCATCGACCCGATACCACAGATAGGCGATCCTGCAGATAGCTGGCCGCCAGCATGGTCTTGCCGCTGCCGGCCGGACCGCTGGTCCACAACGCCGGCTTGTCGCGATAGTGATCCAGCTTTTTAAAAAGCCCTTTTCGCAGATAGCACGCGCCCAGGCGCGGCGGAGTGACCTTGGCCGGCGCAGTGGAGGCCGGGCGGTTTTTCTTAGGCATTGCCTTTTGGAATGATGACATTTGGAAAGTTCTACTATGAAAACGGTCCAGTTGATTGGCTAATTATCGAATATGTGGCGCAATAAACAATGCAGGGGCCATGGACCTGCTCCATCCCGGACATGGCCCGGTTCATCCGGTTTTTATTCCAAGTCTTTTCAAGGTCGCGGTTGTGGGGATTCCCCGGCTGTCAAAACCCCTCAATTTATAGTATGCGTCGAGCATCTTGTCTATGTTCAGCGTTGTTCCGGAGGGATCATTTTTTCTTCCTTCAATGATAAACCTTTTGGGCAGGGCGTCATCTTCCCTGCTGATGCCCTCTCTGGTATTGATGAGTCTTTCCAGGACATGGATCCGCTCTCCGGCCCTTTTGAATCCGGCACTGTCCATGGGAATCCCGGTAACCGCCGACCAGAGGTCCGGCCACAGGCTGATGTCCATCATGCCCAGCGCCGCAGGCGTCAGGTGATTCATAAAGAACTTGAGCACCGGCAGCGGCGACAGTTTGACAATCAGCGGTTCGAGAAAGACGGCAAAGGAGGTAAACTGGCATATGTGAAGGGAGTTGACCGCGGCGTAACAATTCTCGAAAAACTTGACCATGTAGGGCTTTCCCTTTTCCGAATGGGGATCGACCATCCCCAGAAAGCCCTCAACCACACACAGAGACGTTGAAAGGTGGCATCCGCCCCGGTTGGCTGTCGCGTAAGAAAGACCATGCCCCACAGCACCCCGCGGGTCGTAGGCCGCCAGTTCCATGCCCTTGACGTGAATGGCAAACGCCTTGCCCCCGTATTTTTCGGAAAGGGCTTTGGTTCCTGCCGCCAGCTCCTTGCCCTTTCCCCTTTTCATGGCGATGTCGCGGAGCATGTCGCTGACGCCGGCAGGCGAACCGAACCTTAATCCGGATTTAAAAATCTTCTTTTCCTCTGCTTCCATGGCCCAGGCAAGCGTTCCGCCGGCGGAGATGGTATCCATGCCCATTTCGGTACAGATCTCATTCCATTGAGCGATAACGACCGGATCGAATATCTCGAGATTTGTTCCCAAAAGACCGGTGGTTTCATATTCGGGGACCTGTCTTTCCTTCCCATCATGGGCGATGAACTTATGCCCGCACAGAATTGTGCAATGCTTGCAGGTTGAAAACTTTGTTTTATAAGTCTCGGCAATTTTTTCTCCCGAGACAAGCGCTGCGTCATCGTGTGATCCGGAGGTGAAATTTCTTACCGGAAGGATGCCGGCGGCATTGCACAGATTGACATTGGCCAGGGTGCCGAAGTTTCTGTAAGACACAGAGGTCATGGGGTTGTTATTGATATATTGCTTCAGTTTGTGGCTGGCCTTTTTGAGCTTCTTCGTGTTGGCGGGGATTATCTTTACTTCTCTTCCCACAGCCACCATGCCTTTGAGCTGCTTTGCGCCGAGAACGGCCCCCATGCCGCCTCTGCCGAAAAATCGGTGCCCGGAGCATATGTTTGCAAAAGAGACCAGGTTTTCCCCGGCAGGTCCGATGACAAGGGAGCCGCGCCCCTCTTTTTCAAGGCGCTTGCCCGATTCAATTGTCTCCTTTCCCCACAACTTGGATGCGCTTTTGAATGCAACGCCATTGCAATCGATGACCAGGTAGAGAGGACTTTTCGCCTTTCCCTCTACGATGATTCCATCCCACCCGGAGGTCTTCAGGGCCGTTCCAAAGGGGCCCCCGCAGGAGGAGTGCGCGGCAATCCCTGTGAGAGGGGACTTTGTCACCGCAGAAAACCTGCTGGAGCAGGGCACTCCGGTTCCGGTGAGAACGCCGGTCATGACGATAAAGATATTCTCTGCGCCAAGGGGATCTGCTCCCGGCCTCAGCTTGTCATGGAAAAGCTTGAGGGCCAGGCCCTTGCCACCAAGATAATTTCGCCTGTCGGACCTGCTGATTTCCACGATCTCGAAGGTTTCACTGCTCAAGTTGACGCTCAAGACCCTGTTTGGCGCTCCGGTAATCTGCTTCATGATTCCAATCCCAATGTCCAAGCCAAATGTCAAATTAAGGTATTTTACTGATTCTGGTTCAATCGGTCCCCATCCGCCAGGTGATATTTAGGTTGAAAAAATACATCACCTGGTTCCGAGACACAACACCGGATATGCTTTTAACTATCTTTTTCCAAGCTTTTTAACGTATCCTTCCAGCTTGAGACCGCTGACAGCGGCTTTGATGAAAGACCAGAGCCCCGGCGAATAGATGTGGGTGGTCAGGTCGGTGAACAGCCGGAATTTGCGCGGGGTGTAGGGGAACCAGTTGGCCTCCATTTTGGCGCTGTTCTTGTCCACCAGGATCGATTTGATGTTGGCGAAGCAGTAGAAGCCGAACTCGCCTTTGAAGCGGCCGATGCCGCTTTTCTTGGCGCCGCCGAAGGGCAGGGCGTGATTGCCTTCGGTCAGCATGACGTTGTTGATGGAGACATTGCCCGTCACGATAGCCCGCGCCACCCGGTCCGCACGCCGGGCGTCGGCCGACCAGACACTGGCCGACAAACCGAACTCATCGCTGTTGGCGAGCCGGATGGCTTCGGCTTCGTCGGCAAAGGCGAAGATGGGCAGCACCGGACCGAAGGTCTCTTCGGTGTTGAGCAGCATTTCCGGCGTGCTGTTCTCCACCACTATGGGCGGGATCTGCGCTGAAACGCCGTCCCAATCGGCACCGGTGAGCAGGGTCGCCCCCTTTTCGCGGGCATCGGCGATCTGATCGGCGATCACCTTGACCTGGCCCCGGGTGGTCATTGGGCCGATGTCCGATCCGCCGTCGCTGTCCGTACCGCGGCTCAGTTTCAGGGTCTCGCGCACCAGGATCTCCTTGAAATCATCGTAAATGCTCTCCTGGATAAAGAGCTTTTCCACCGAGGTGCAGGACTGGCCGGTATTGGTGAAGGCCCCCCAGACGGCGCCGGCCGCCGCCCGTTCGAGGTTGGCGTCCTCGAAGACGACCATGGGATCTTTGCCGCCCATTTCCAACTCCACCAAAATCAGGTGTTGAGCCGCCCGGGTCATGATCCGGCGCCCGGCGCGCTGGCTGCCGATGAAAAAGATCTTGTCCGGCCGCTGGTCGATGAGTTGGTCGCCCAGTTCGCTGCCGGGGCCGTAGACCACCTGGACCCAGGCGGGATCGAACCCGGCTTCGCAGAGCAGTTCTTCCACCAGGCCCTTGAGCGGGGTGGCGCTGGAGGGCTTGTAGATGGTGGCGTTGCCCGTCACAAAGGAGAGGGTGATGGGCACGATGGCCTGGTAAAAGGGGTAGTTCCAGGGAGAGATGAGCAAGGCCGTACCCAGTGGCTCGAAGTAAATTTTGGACTGCTTGCCCATCAGGGCGAAGGGGGTGGGCACCTTGCGGTCCGCCAGCACTTTGCGGGCGTTTTTCTGGAGATAGTCCAGGTGGTCCAGTGTGCCGAAAATCTCCGCGGTGAGGGCGTCGGTGCGCGATTTGCCGGTATCGGCCTGGATGCGGTCCAGGATATGGGCCTGGCGGGCCACGATGACGGCCTTGAGCCGGGTGATGAATTCCAGGCGTTTGTCCACTTGCCATGACAGGATACCGGGCTGCGCCTGCCGGGCGCGGTCAAAGATGGCGGCCACCTCCGATGCGTCGGGGTGGTCGCAGTTGACGGACGCTCTCTCGGCTTGGGCGGGGAGATCGTCATGGGACATGACCAGTTTGGCGTCCCAACCCACCACATCGAAAACTTTTTTTCCCTGATAGCCGTCGCCGGTCAGGTTGGAGTAGTACAGGCTCGTGACCAGGCCCCTGAGGCCGATGTCGATGGTTCGCAACACAGTGCCCAAAACTCCGGGAAAGCGCGCATTGGCGCGGCAGGCGGTCAGCAGCAGGCGGATCGACCATTTGGGCGCATGGCGCAAAATGCGCAGCAGCGCCCGTAAGCCGCCCAGGTCGTCGTCGCTCAAATAGGCCGCCAGGCGATCCACGTGTTCGATGCAGCCGGTGTCTGAAAAGCTGGGCGACAGGTCGGTGCCGGGCAGGATCACGTCGCCGGCCTTTTGCAGCCCGATCAGCTGGGGTGGATTGAAGTATTTTGATATTTTCATCGGTTGCCGTCCTTTGCCATTTGGGCCGCCGCCTTTTTGGAAAGCGCCATGATGGTCAGCGATGGGTTGATGCCCGGCGCATTGGGGAAAATACTGGAGTCCGCGCAATAAATGTTGGGGTACCCGTGCAGGTGAAAGTCGGGCGACACCACCGAGCGCTGGGCATCGGTTCCGATGGCGCAACCCCCCATCAGGTGCAGACCGATGCCGATGGTGCCGTGGAGGACCTGGCGGGCCCCGGTGATTTTAAAAATTTCATCGATCACCGCCAGCCCTTTGCGGTAGCGTTCCAGATCTTCCTGGTTTTGGCTTTTGACGATGACGGCCTTGCCCTTGCGGTTGACCGTGATGCGCCCGGGCTGGGTGTCCCGGGTGCACACCTCGATGCAGGCGAAATGGGACAGACGCTCCATAATCCGGTGGTGCGACCGGCCGAAACCGGCCACCAGCAAGGCCAGGGCCGACGGTCCGGCATAGACGTTTTCCAGCTTGAAGCCGTTTGTCCGGAATCCGGCGTCGTCGGATTTAAAGCCCTGGAAGGCCCCCAGGTGCGACATGATGGGCTGTTCATAGATACCGAAATTCATATACTGGGGATGGCAGTAGAAGTTGCGGCCCACGGAAGGCAGTTGCCTGCCCAGGCCTGAATTGAGCAGCAGACGCGAGTTGCCGATGGCCCCGGAGGCCAGGACCAGTTTGGCAGCGCGGAAGATAGCCAGGCTGCCGTCACTCTTTTGGCAGGTGATGCGGATGGGGTCTTTGGCCGCGTCTATTTTCAACGCCTCTGTCTCCGGCCGCAGTTCGAGCCCCAGCTCCAGCGCCTTTTTCAGAACGGTTTCCGGGGTGCTTTGCTTGCTGCCGATGCGGCAGCCGTTGAGGCATTCGATGCAGCAGTTGCCCTCCTCGTAGCGACAATCCTTTTGCGCCCGCCGCAAGGGGGCCAGTTGATACCCCAGCTGTTTGAAGCCCTGCTCGAAGATGTCGGCATTGCGGTTGCGGAATTCGGCGGGGATGGTCTGGATGGCGATCTCTGCTTCGGCCCGGTCATACCATGGCGCCATGGCTTCCTCAGTGAAAAAGTCCACGCCCGATTCCCGGCGCCAGCCGTCAAAGGCGTCGGTGTCGAACCGGTCCACCAGGGCCTGGTTCACCACCGAGCCGCCGCCCACCACCTTGGGCCGCAAAAAAACCAGCCGCGCGTCGTGGCCCAAATCGAGGCCGCCCGACCAGTAGAGCTGGGAGGTTCCGTCCAGGTCGTTGCGGGGGTAGGTTTGACGGGTATACTGTTTTCCCGCCTCGATCAGCAGGCAGCGGGCGCCTGCCCGGCACAGCTCATGGGCAATGAAAGGACCCGAAATCCCGGCGCCGACAATGACGACGTCGTATGGGGTCGGTGGGTAAGTGCTCACGATGGACCTCCGTATGATGTTTCAATGTTATATAGGCCTTAAGATAATGTTTTTGGCAAGGCTAGAGGGAGGAAGCTGTATTGCAATACCGCGACGACCGATAACGCAGTCCAAAAACATTATCTTAAAGTCTAAAGAAAAGCATAACCTAATCCCCTGTAGGTCGGCACACGTTCCACAATCCGGCCGTCGCGGATCAACAACAGGCGGTTGAATCGTTCGCACAGTTCGCCGGCCTTGGCGTGCTGGAAGAAAACCGGGTCGCCGAGGGCAAGGGGTGGGGCGTCGGCGGGAAGCCGCAGCGGCGTCTGCACCTCGCCGGCGCCCTCGATGCCGATATACTGGAGCCCCGGCGGCATCACCGGCCGGGGTTGTTTATCGGTGCCGGTTTGGCCGGATGCGACGTAACCCCCGCCCTGGCAGGTAACCATGCCCGGCGCCGGCACCCGGACGACCTGGAGGGCGAAAAAGGCCGCCGGATGAAAGCGAACATCGTGGAAATGGTGGAAAAGGCCGGGAGCGAAAAAGGCCGATCCGGCCGTGGCCTCCGTTACGGAGCGGTCCAGGGCCGTGGCTTTGAGGCTGCCGCTGCCGCCGCCGTTGACCATGTCGATGACGCAGCCCTGTTCTTTCAGCACCTGGATGATCTGTTGCCGCCGCGCCATGATATCGGACATGGAGCGCTGCTTGATCTTTCGCACCACGGCGTTTTTCAGCCGCCGGCCGGGAATGGCGTCGTTGACCGAGGCAATCTGGGCCTCGTAGCCCATAACAGCCGTAATTTGCACGCCTTTCAGTCCGGCCGCCGCACAGGCCAGTTCGGCGGCCTGACGCACATCGCGCAACGGGCTCCGGCGCACCCCCAGATGGAGGACGCGGCCCATGGGACGGTACGCCATGTCGATTTCGAGACAGGCCCGCAGGGTCACACCCCCCTGCCGGCCGGCCCGGGCCAGTTGGCGCAGATGTTCGAGGCAATCCACCACCAGGGTCACCTGGGCCGCCTTGCGGGCGGTTTTGACCAGCAGTTCGAGATCGGATGGCTGCAGCGTTGGGTACGCGATAAGGATATCGTTGAAACCGTTGTCCACCAAAAAGGCCGCCTCTTCCACGGTAAACGCCAGGATGCCTTTATAGGCATCGCCCCCGATGGCGAACACCCGCTGCAACAGGGCCGGACAGCGGATGGACTTGGAGGCCACCCGGATGGTTTTGCCGCTGTTTCGCTGGGTTGCGGCCACATAGGCCACGTTGGCGTCGAAACGGTCGAGATCCACCAGGGCCAGCGGCAGGCGCCAGCCCTTGATGAGGTCTCGATAGTATTCGTAATCCTGAAAGGTCGTTGCGGTCATCATCCAGTTCGTCTCCATCCACAAAAGGGCCATTTCTGGATGGACGCCAGTTAAAAAAGATAGTTGGCGGCAATTCCACGGGGAAGCAGCGAGATCGAAAATCTGGATTTCGCTTTCGGTTTTATGGATTGCCCCGGACGTCCCTGCCGATAGCGCTTCCAGTCTGTGGTGGCCCGGGTGGGGGTCGTGAAAATCTGGATTTCGGATACCAGCAGATTGGTGGCGAACATGATCAGGCCGTCCTCGCTCCGTCCGTCGTCGCTGGCCACGGCCACCCCGGCCAGGGCGCTGACGAGCGCCCCGAAGGCATGGGCCTGCCAGCAGCGCCCCTGAGCTTCGCGTTCGGCGCTTTGCCGCAACAAGGTTTCGGCCTGTTGCAGTTTCGCCTCTTTTTGCGCTTGCGTGACTTCGGGCATGCGCTTGAGGGATTCTGCGGCGATGTGGGTCTTCATGGGAAAGGCCAGGGTGCCGACGAGCCCGATGAGAGAGCCCGCCGAGTTGACCAGGGCGTCATAGCGATCGTCGCTCTGGTCGTCATCATCCAACACGAGAGATTGGCCGGCGTAGAGGTAAGTCAACCCGCCGTAGGCCGTGCTCCATCCGTATTGCCAGCGTTTGGCCGAGGCGCCGCCGGCATCCAGGCTCGACTGGATCCAATCGATCCGCCGGGAGATGTCGGTATCGGTCAGCGTATCGTTCGGGGCATCGGCGGCGGCCGGTGTTTGGAGCAGCATCGCCGTCAGAAAGAGCGCTGTCAGGAAAAAAATGGATATTCGATGCATAGGTTTCCCCGTTTTTCAAAAGCAGTAGAACTAGAATCCCACATTGACTCCCAGGGCGATAATCGTGGTTTCGTTGTTGGTTTTGATTTTCACACCCGGCAGTTGGGAATTGGTCAGATCGGCGTCGTCCCAGATGGTCCGGGCCAGAGCCAGGTTGAGCGTCACATTATTTTTAAAGGTGTAGGCGATGCCGCATCCGATGTGCCAGTTGTCCGTGTAAAGAACTTCGTAGGACCCCAGGTTGGCTTCGTAGTAAGCGTCCATGTCGTTCCAGAGAAAGTCGGTATAGGTCAACCCTGCGCTGGCCAGCAGGGCCGGGATAAATCGGTAGGAAACGGTGATGCCCGCCGATTGGGCGTCTCCCGCCAGGTCGGCGATGTCGCGCCCGGAGGCGTCCTTTCCCCAGTCGCACTCCTTTTGAAACCAGTAACTGTAATTGATTTCGGCGTACAGCTTGTCCGAAAAGTCATATCCGAGGCCGATGCCGAACATGCCGGGCAGATCCCTGGGGTTTTCTTCGCCGTCCGTAAAAAGGTTGAAACCCAGGGGGGAAATATCATCTTCCCCCACCGACGTCTTCAGGTCCAGACCCACCTTGGACTGATACTGCATGGCCAGGTTCAGGCTCGCGGTCAGGTTCAGATTCACACCGGCAATCACGCCCATGCCGTCGCCCTCTTCCGTGATATCCACGTCGAGGTCCGTGGTCGGCATCATACCGCCGCCAAGGTTGAGCCCTCTCAGGCCGGCCTTGATGTTGTTTTCAACGGAGATGTAGCGCAAGCCGATGGATGCGGAGACCATATCGTTGATCTTGTAAGCGCCTGCCAGATGCAAGGTGTGGTATACCGAATCGGCCTCGAGGTACTCGCTGTCATATGCATCGAATAAAGGGGACATGGCCAGCGACACGCCGATCATGTCGGTGGTGATGGAGCCATCGGGGTAGTCGGCGACGGCGCCGCCGGCCGGAATGTAGTAGCCGCCGAAGACGGCCCAATCGTCTTTGTTGTACGTGATATAGACATTGGGCAGGAACCAGTCGTTCTCATCCTGCTGGTGGCTTTCGCTGCCCATGCCCAGGTTGTAGCTGTGGGTGGGCTTGCGCATCAAGGACTGGTTGCCGATGTTGACCTGAAAGCCGTCCGGCAGTTCGGTGACCCCCCCGGGATTGTAAACGACGATATCCGCGGCATCGGTTGCCGCATTGCGATTGCCGGTGCGGATCCACTCCGGGCTCATGTTGGAAAGGTTGTCGATGTTGGCCAGAAGATCGCCGGCGCCGAGAAAGAATACAGTAACCGCAACAATTAAAATTCCGAGTCGCATAATCATCTCCTTGTGTGGCAAAGGGGGTGGCATTTTGAAATAGACCATATTAAAAGGAAAGAGTTGTTGTCAAGAAAAAACTGACCGGTCAGTATAAATACTTGATTATGCAGACCTCCTTGGGTAAAGATTCCGCCAACCAGGTCTTAAATGCTCCAAATACAACCAAATCACAAGATCTCTAAAATATCTCCATCATTTCTCCACAATAAGGCGGTATAGAAGAATCAAGAAAAATAAGAAGGAGTTATGCCATGATAATCAGAAGGTGTTTATGTCTTATAATGGTCATTGCGTTCATCGCTTTCGCGGGAGGGTGCATCGACTCCGGGAATGATTCATCGTCGAGCAATGCATCGGGCGACTCAGGAGATTCAGGCGACTCGGGAGATCCAGGTGACACAGGAGATTCAGGCGACTCGGGAGATCCAGGTGACACAGGAGATTCGGGCGATTCAGGAGATTCGGACGACGGTTCGTCCGATGCAAGCTCCATCGACACGTCCCGGTACGCTGTTTCGTACGCAGAGACGGCCGCCACTTACGACCCGGAAGACGTACTGGACAACATAACCTTCGACGATGTCATCGAGATCGATTTTACGGAAAATACCGCCCGGCTGTCATCGGAAACAGCCCAGGAAATCACCAGCGGCGGCGTGACCCCTCTTGCGGTGGGCAGCGGCAGCGTCATCGTTGCCGCCACACAATATGGGATAACCATCAGTTCAGACCTCGACGCAACCATCAGGTACAACCTTTCCGGAGAATTGGACGGAACGCTGAGCGTTGAAAGCGACGCGGATTACCAGCTCTATCTCGATGGTGTCACCATCATCGGATCCGCCGGCCCGGCCCTGGATTTACAGTCCTCTGAAAAAGTTTTTATCGTCACGGCCCCGGACACCACCAATGTCCTGATGGACTCGGCCACGCGCAGCATGACCATGAAAGCCGCCCTTTACGGCAAGGGGCCGATGGTTTTCAGCGGCGAAGGCGTGCTGACGGTTACCGGAAGCTACAAACATGGAATATTCAGCAAAGACTATATCCGTGTGCGGTCCGGGGAGCTGGACGTTGCCGTGAGCGCAAAGGATGCCGTGCGGTCGACCAACGGATTCATCTTCGATGACGGGGACCTGACGATCAATGCCGCGGGGACCGTCACGGACGATGAAAGCAAGGGGATCAAGGTCGAGGGCGAGGAGAGCGCTGACGGCGCCGGAAAGGGATATGTCGTCATCAACGGCGGTTATCTCGATATTACCTCCGTGGACAAGGCCATCACCGCGGGTTGGGACATCGATGACGACGCCGAGACAGGCACCACCTCCGACGATCCCTCCCCACATGTGGAGATCAATAACGGTGTTATTACGATTACCACCACAGGCACCCCATACGAGTATCAGGTCGATGGCGAAACGGTCAGCTGCAGTCCCGAGGGGATCGAAGGCAAATCCGATCTGACGATCAACAGCGGCTATCTCATCGTCGATGCGACCGATGACGGGCTCAACGCCGGAGATTCAATCACCATCAACGGCGGTTATCTCTATTGCGCCAGTTCACACAACGATGCCATCGATTCCAACGGCAGCCTGACCATCACCGGAGGGGTGATTGTCGCGATCGGTGCATCCGCCCCGGAAGGCGCCTTCGACTGCGATCAGAACACGTTTGCCGTCACCGGCGGAACGATAGTGGGTATCGGAGGGGCGCTGAGCAGGCCGACGACGGCTGCCTGCACCCAAAATGTGGTGACTCTTGGCAGAGGCACAAAGGGCTCCACCCTTGGGATCAAGGCTGGCGACGGTACGGTCGCATTCGCATTCACGATCCCGCAGTCCTATGCCAAAATGTTGCTCTCTTCCCCGGATATTAACACCGGAACCCAATACACCGTCTATACCGGCGGAACCGCTACGGGGGATGATACCTTCTATGGGCTCTACCTGGAGAACCTGAGCTATTCCCAGGGAACGGCCGGAAGATCCTTTACGGTCTCCTCGCGCGTCACAAACGTCGATTGAAGATAAGGCGTCATCCCTTTATGGCCTGGGCTACAAGTGTTCATCGAATTTCCTACGAGTGAATCCGATGGATCGTCCAGCCGCGTTTGCTCGCTATGTTTTCCAGCCGTTTCGAAGGGTTGACGACTTGAGGCTTTCCGACGCCGGTCAGCATCGGTAGATCCACATGATGATCGGAGTAGGCATAACCGGCGGCGAGATCCAGGTGGTGACAAGCGGCCAGATCCCGGATCCGTTTCGCCTTTTCAATGCCGATGCAAATCGCGCCCCGAGATCGCCCGG
Organism: Desulfobacteraceae bacterium; assembly: GCA_050123815.1. Taxonomy (GTDB): domain Bacteria; phylum Desulfobacterota; class Desulfobacteria; order Desulfobacterales; family Desulfosarcinaceae; genus JARRKU01. Next base: position 4,953 of record JASFGJ010000008.1, on the reverse strand, counting down.
TGCAGCGGCCAAGGGGATCGGTTGCCAACCGTGTACAGATCAGATAATCGGGCTTTAAATAGGCCGCAACAGGCGCCAGGATATGATGGGGTGTGGCGGAAACGATGACGATGGCGTCCCCGGCGCGCCGGTGGGCCGCCATGATATCCAGGACTTGGGGGATAAAGGCGCGGCGGATTTTTCTTTGGAAGAGCGCTTGCCCTTGCTCGACGAGATCGATTTCTTTGCTCCCCCGGTAAGTGCTTAAATAGGCCTGATTCTGCGCGCGCTGGGAAGCCAACCCCAATCCGGCCAGGAGGCCGAGGATCATCGTGGGGATGAGACGGAGCGCAAAACGTTCCGGATAGCGTTGGTGGCGCAAGCGCCAAGTCACCTCCATGACTTGGCTGTCACCCCGGATGAGGGTGCCGTCGAAATCGAAAAAGGCTGCGCGGCGTGGGGGCGTCACAGGGATGTTTCCAGGCATAGGGTTTTGAAATGTGACATGACCTGATCACGAATCACCGGTTTTTCTTTCCTTACACGGCGAAAAGGAACAACTCATACTGGGTGTTAAATCCCTGGCGTTCTTGGAAGTACTCCATAGCCAGGACACCCGCGTAAAGTGCCATCAGGCACAGCACCATTGACAAATACTGTCGTCGCGTCAGACGCAGCATGCCAAAGCTGAATGCAGGCAGCCAAAACTGAAGCACAATCGGGCGCGCTTCCGGCATGGCGTACAAAACCACCACACCCAATATGGCCGAATAAAAGATCTGTTCTCTGGCCGGCGACGGGTCTGAAAAGCGCAAATTGGTATTTGTGTGAAACAGGAGGAAGAACATACAGTTGCCCAACAGCGCGAGTCCTATGTACGTTGCCCACTGTGCGCCGCTCATCACGCCAAGTCCGAGGCGTGTGACCAAAAATGTCGCCAACAAACCAACGGCGTATGTGGACAGGGCTATTTTAAAACGCCATAAATGCAGCCGCTGCATACTCAGAATAGGTTTGTTTGTCGGCATACTCTTTTCATTCGCCATCACAGGCATGTTTATCATCGTTGAATTATCGTAAGTTCACTACAAGTGGTTTCAAAACCTCCCCTCGGCCCCAATATCGGCGTTGGGGAAAAACGTTTAATCCTCTGCGGAGTCGTAATTGTGATCGGATCGGTCAGTTGTGATGTTAAAAAAGCGTCGATTACGAATACGGCACGATAAAATAACCGCAACGCGACTTGATTATTATAAAAAACCGAAAGGTAAAATATTTTTTGGGGATTTCATACTGACCAGTCAGTATCGTATTGACACATCATACACCCTTTCCTATAGTGAGTCAAGCCTCTGGGGCCCAGCACAAAATAATTGCATCGTCTTACTTGTTTTGAACCTGTGAGCCGTCTCTGTTATTGCGCAAAAGACCCGACAAAACGGGTGCGGGCCGTTCCAGGCACCACAACCGTCCGAAGAGAATCAAATGGAAACTGTTGTCCTGACCGCTGATCTGGGAACCACCGGGTGCAAAACATGCCTGTATCGCATCGGAGAGCGCCTGGAGTTGATGGGATCGGCCCTGGCCGAATACCCCCTGATGATTACCGAAGACGGCGGAGCGGAGCAAGCGGCCGACGACTGGTGGCGGGCCTTGTGTGCTTCCACCCGCGAGGTGCTTTCCAAGACGGCGCATCCTCCCGACGCCATCCAGGGCATGGCCTTTTGCTGCCAGATGCAAGGCTCCATCCTGGTGGACCGGGAGGGCAGGGCCTTGCGAAATCCCATGACCTACATGGACGGACGGGCCGTCCGCCAGATGCGGGCCTCTCTTTGCCACGGCCCTTTCCGCATCAGCGGCCTGAATGCCTTCAAAGCCTTGAACACCCTCAGAATCACCGGCGGTGTGGCCGCCACCCCCAAGGACCCGCTCTGGAAATATCACTGGGTGCGTGAAAACGAGCCGGAGATCTTCAAGCAAACGGACAAATGGCTGGATGTGAAGGACTATCTGATCCTGAGGTGCACGGGGCAGCTGGCCATGACCCGGGATTCGGCCCATGCGACCTTCCTTTACGACACCCGACCGGGCAAGGAAAAATGGCACCCCGGTCTGTGCAAGACCTACGGTGTCGATATGGACCATCTGCCGCCCGTAGTGGAGGCTACCCAAGTGGTGGGGCGACTGACCCGGGCGGCGGCAGAGGCACTGGGGCTGACGTCCGGTATTCCGGTGTTCGGGGGCGGCGGAGATCTTTCCATGGCCGCCATCGGGTCGGGATGCATGGACCTTTTCGAAACGCATATCTATGTGGGCACCTCGGGCTGGGTGGTGGCCAATGTGGATAAGCGCATGGTGGATATCGCCAATTTCATGGCCTCCATTCTGGGAGCCGTCCCCGGCAGGTACAATTACGTGGGGGAGCAGGAGACCTCCGGTGCCTGCCTGCAGTGGGTGCGCGACCACCTGGCCTTGGACGAGATCGGTCTCTATCTGGAAGGTAAGACGGACCCCGCGCAGCAAATGGACGAACTCTATGCCCTTTTGAACCGGGTGGTGGAGGAGACGCGGCCGGGCGCCGGCAACCTGATTTTTACCCCATGGCTTCACGGCAACCGTGCCCCCAGGGAAGATGCGCATGCCAGGGGGATGTTTTTCAACATCGGCATGAGCACCGGCAAGCGTCAGATGATCCGGGCCGTCCTGGAGGGGGTGGCCTTCCACAAACGCTGGATCCTGGAAGCCATGGAAAAAAAGATCCCGCGCCGGGAGCGGATCGTCTTTGTGGGCGGGGGTGCGAAGTCCCGGGTCTGGTGCCGCATCATGGCCGACGTGCTGGGGCGGGAGATCGCCACCGTCAAACATCCTCAGGACATCGGGACGGCCGGCACGGCTTTGGTCTGCGGCGTGGGGCTGGGAAAAATTACGTCGTTTGAGGCGGCCAAGCCGATGATTCCCATGGGTGAGCGATTCGCTCCCAACCATGCCCACCGTGCCGTCTATGACCGCAGTTACAAGGTCTTCAAATCCCTGTATCAACAGAATCGAAAATTGTTTCGTTCGTTAAATGCCGGCTAATGTCTCAGTATTGAGGTACTCAGGCGGTTAATAATAGTACCAGATCGACCGGTAATGGCGGCTGTCTTCTCCGTCCGCCCTGAGCCGTTTGAGGTAATCGAAGATGGAAACGTCCGTGTAAACGTAGGTGTCCACCAGGGTCAACTTTTTTTCCCAGGGATGGAATTCATAGACACGGCGCCCGTCCGGCAGGATCGAGATGATGTTGTGGTGCTGGGAAGCGTCCAGGTAGTTTTTGCCCAAACGCGGTACGTTGAAGACCACTTTGTCTGTGCGCACCGTTCCGGGCAGCAGGCGGGCCTCCTCTTTTTGTTCTTGAAGCAACCGGGCGATGGGAACGCGAAAATCATCGGTTTCATCTTTCCCCTTGGTGTTGAAGGTGTAGTAGGGGGTAACGCCAATGAGCCGCAGTTTCTGGCGCAGAGCGGCCAACTCGAACTTGCGGGAATTGAAAAACGTATAGACCAGCTGGTTGTAAATCTCGATGCCCTGGCGGCGGAATTTTTGCACCGCTTCCATTGCATCGGGCGTGATTTCGTAAAGATGCTCAAAATGGGTGACAATGACCACCTCGCGCTTGCCCGGGATTTGGTAGCGGGCCACGATCTTTGCCAAGCCGTCAGTGATCCGCTGGGGCAGCGTCACCGGCGTTCGAGTGCCGATGCGGATGCGCACGATATTGGCGTTGGCGCACAGGCGGCGCATCAACTGCTCGATGCGGCTGTTGGAGAGCAGGAAGGGGTCGCCCCCGGTGATCAGCACCTCATTGATCTCCCGGTTTTTGGCGATCCAATCGATGGCCCGATTGAGCACTTTAGAACTCACTACGGCCGTTTTGGAATGCACATCCTCGATTTGCCAGTTGCGCTGGCAGTAGACGCAAATCTGGGGGCAGGTCAGCACCGGCTTGAGAATGACAATGTTGGGATAGCGTCGGGTGACCGCCTCAATGGGTGATGTATCCTGCTCCAGCATAAAGTCCATGGAAGAACACCCCCGCTGACGTGCCCGGGCCATGGATTGAACATAGTGCATGCTGGGAATCACCTGGGCACGTACGGATTGATCACGGGAGCTGTCGGGCCGATTGTCGAGCAGCGTCAGATAATAGGGCGTGATGCCAAAGGGCACCTTCGATTCATCGGCGGCTTTGACTGCAAGATACTCTTCGTCACTGAGCCGGACCAGCGAGGCCAGAGTGTCGGCATCGCGTATGATGTGTCGGCAATGCCACTGCCAGTTGTTCCATTCCAGTTCGGTGGCATTGAAACGTTTCAGGATGCGCAGCTTGTTGCGACTTCGCCTGCGGATCACTTCGGGATCGAGACCGCAGGGGTAGCGCTCCATAAAGCGACGTCCGGTCTTGGCCAGTCGGGACAGATCGGCAGAGCGCAGCCGGGCCGCCTTGCGGCCGTGATGCTTGATAAAGGCCGGCGCCTGGTTGGGATAGATTCCAGTCCGCCGGGCGATACCGCGGACCAGGTGGTCCAGTTCGGCGAAAAATCCAGTCGTTGGCGCCGGCTGATTGGCTGCCGGACGCCCGTTGGCCAGAGCCTCCAGGTAGTCAAGAAAACTGAATTCGGCCAAGGATTCGTTGCGCCTGGAACATAAGTTGTGCCAAGCATCCACAGCGTCGTGGGTCAGTACCCACTCCAAAGAGGGTATGTCGGGTCTCTTTTCATAGCTGTTGACCAGTATGGCTATCAGGGCTGTACGTATCCGGCTGCGTTTGGTTTCAAGATTATCGCCTGAAATAAGAATATCACGAATCTGTGGCACCGGGCCGAGGATGCGCAAGGTGCGTTTGCGAAACGCTTTCTGTTTTTCATTCCAATGTTGCTGCACGCCATCTACTTTCTAATCTGATTGGTTTGCAGATCCGTTACGGGTGAGTTA
>JASFGJ010000007.1:0-17218 GCA_050123815.1 Desulfobacteraceae bacterium | reverse complement strand
TCGGTCTCCCAGTCCCGCCGGTTGCTTCAACGGGCCCGATCCCTGGGATTGAAACTCAAGCTTCACGCCGATGAGATCGCCTCCCTTGGCGGCGCCGAGCTGGCAGCTGAAATCGGAGCGGTCTCCGCCGATCATTTGCTGCAGGCGTCAGACAAAGGCATCGCGGCCATGGCCCGCGCCGGTGTCGTGGCCACACTGCTGCCGGCAACGGCATTCAACCTGAAAGAACCCTTTGCGCGGGCCCGGTACATCATCGACAGTGGATGCGCGGTGGCCCTGGCCACCGATTTCAACCCCGGAAGCAGTTTCACCTTTTCCCTCCCGCTGATCATCGCCCTGGCCACACTCCAAATGGCCATGTCGCCCGAAGAGGCGGTCTGTGCCGTTACCCTCAATGCCGCAGCAGCCTTGGGCCGATCACACCGCATCGGCAGTCTCGATGTTGGAAAAGCCGCGGATATCGTTGTTCTCGCCTATCCATCGCATCTGTTTCTCCCCTATCATCTCGGCATCAATATCGTGGAAAAAGTAATCAAAAACGGCCGGCTGATTATCGATCATACCCCAACAGGCAACCCAAACGATGAGAGGTCATGATGTTTGAAAACGATACCCTGAAACAATTTACTGACAAAACGGCTGCAGCGGATGCGGTTCCCGGGGGCGGCAGTGTTTCGGCTTTGGCCGGCGCTTTGGCCGCCGCTCTGGCGGCCATGGTGGCCGGGCTCACCCTGACCAAGGAGCGGTTCGCCGCCGTCGCTCCGCAGATGGAGGCCCTGCACCGGGATGCTGCGGATCTGCAATTAAAATTGCTGGCCGCCGTGGACCGGGATTCGGAAAGCTATCAGGCCGTCCTGGCGGCGTTTCGATTGCCCAAAGGCACGCAGACCGAAATTCAGGCCCGCACTGCCGCCATTCAGGAAGCTTTCAAGGGGGCCTGCAAAGTGCCGCTGCAGGTGGCTGAAATGGCGAAGCAGGTGGCCGATCTTGCCGCGCTGGCAGCGCGCGACGGCAATCGGGATTTGATCACCGATGCCTGCGTCAGCGCCCTGTTGGCACGAGCCGCCGGTCTGGGCGCACTGATGAACGTTCGCGTCAATCTGGCCGCCATTAAAGATGCCGATCTGGTGGCGCAAATGGATCAAAAGATCAAACAAATCAAGCAGAACATCATTGAAAAAGAGCGAGAAATACTTGAAACGTTCCCCCTCTGAGACGTCCGCCTTTTTGCAGACACATGGTCGGTAAAACCATATTTTCCGGCGCTTCCACACTTTTCGTGCCGATCACCTACAATTACAACACATTACGGTCCGTTGACCACAAGGTTGGTTGACAAAGGGTCCGATATACGATATCGTTTCAGTATACATTTCAATCCGCAGTGTTCCGTTAAACACTACCCAAAATCGTCTAAGTTATTGTAGACAATTAGACATGTTGGCAAAGGCTCGTGCGCCTGCCGGCATTTTTGTTAAGGAAATGTCCGTTTCACGGGCATTCACTGATATTGCTTACAAAAACCAAAGAGATCACCGGTATGGATATCGTTACAACCACACACCAATTTTAGGAGGAGTTGTCATGACGGTCAAACTGAACCACTATTGGGGAATCATCCCGACATTGAGCGAAGAATATAATAAATTTATCGTCCGCAAATTTATCCCGGGAGTGAACCAACTCGGCATGCATACCGTAGCCGTATGGTCTGTTCTGGCGGGCGTCTGCAGCGAAATCATCTTCGAAACCGCCTGCAGTGACCTGGAGCATTTGGAAAAAGCGCTGCACACCAAAAAATACAAAGAATTGAAAACCGATCTTTTTAATTATATAAAAAATTACAACACAAAGATTCTCGTCAAATCCGACAAAAAAGATCACTATACCATCGATGTAGAAGAAAATACGGTCAAATTTAACCAAACATGGGACCTGATCAGCAACAAGAGGGACGAATACAAACGCTTTACCGATCAAGAATACTACCCCCTGCTGCATGAACTGGGCATCGAAGTGGCAAGGGAGTGGGAAGTGTTTATCGGGAGCGGCCCCAACATTATCTGCGAAGGCCGGGCCACGGACGTCACCAAGCTAATCACCAACCTGCAAAGTGAAACGTTTCACAAAGCGGAGCGCAAACTAAAGGAATACGTTGAGCGATACGAAAGTCGAATCCTGACATTTCATATCCAAAAGATCAAAGGCTATAAATCGGCAAGCTATCGACTCGTTTCAAGCTAGATTAGATGTGGTTTCAAAACCTCATTCTGCTACTGGCGATTTAATATTTTGGTTTACACCTTTATACCGGGATTCAGGATTCTTTTCGGGCCGTTGAAACCCATCGCATCATTAACGCTGCCCAAAGACACACCTTCTTTAAAAAAGCCTCAGCATCATCCCGGATGACGCAATTCAGATCTTGCAATGAGCGCTGCGTTTCTTGTAAGTTGAATAGTAGCGTTGCATGCGACTTGCCTCTGACTGAGTTTTCCGATCATTGTACAGCTCCGACCATAGCCGGTAACAGGCAGACAAGGCCCTGTTCCCCCTTAAATTTATTGATATTTCAGTTATCATGCAATTCGGACGGATGCCCCGCGCGGACGTCTTGGTCCTTCGATGTCATACGGGCGGCGATAAATCCCTCAGCCAACGTCGATGACAAATGAAAAAACTATTAGTGACCGCGATTGCCATATGCGGATTGGCCGCAATTGTCCTGGTGGATAGGTGGCAGGCGACCAACTGGCGCAACGAGATGGACTTTGAGATTCAAGCCATCTCCCAGTTGTGTCAGCAGCGGCTTGAAAGCAGTCTGGCCTCTCGCTTTACCGCCGTCGAAGCGCTGGCCTCTTTGTTCACCATCCATCCGGACACCAAAGCGGATGAATTCGCCGAGTTTGCCAAGCGCCTCTTGTTGGCGCACCCCCCCATACGCGCCTTGCAGTATGCAGATAAGCAAACCCGGATCACTTATGTCTATCCACCCAAAGGAAACGAGATTACGATCCGAGAGCCGATGGTGCTGCTCACGGACCCCGTTCGCGGCCCTTATGTTCAAAAAGCCATCGACCACAAAATCGCCACCATCCATGGCCCTTTTGACTTGCGCCAAGGCGGAAAAGGCATCGTGGTCCGAACACCGATTTTTCGCAGCGAAGTGTTCGCGGGTCTGGCGACCGGTGTCTACGATGTTCCGGCACTGTTGAATGAAGCGCTTGCCGGGATTCAACTGGATCGGGTTCACCTGAATCTTTTGGACAGCGACGGCAATTCGTTTTTTAAAAAGGAAACCGATGCGATTCGCTCTCACGAACGATCGATCGGAGTTGTCGACGCCCACTGGACACTCTCCACGGGCTGGCTGCCGGGCGTTGCCGATCCCCCATTGACCTATCGCGTGCTGATATGGTCCAGCGGTGCCGCATTTTTGATTGCCGTGTTCACTCTTTTTTATCGGGAATGGACGCAAACCCGTCGCCTGGAAACGATGGTCAAAAAACGAACGGCCGACCTGGAAGCCCAAATGGACGAACGCCGCCATGCCGAGTCGAAGCTGCAAACCAGTGAATCCCGATTCCGGGAGCTGTTCGACGAAGCCCCCTTGATGTACATTATTACTCGGGATGAAAACGGCAGGCCCATCATCGAGGATGCAAACAAATCGTTTCTGCACACCCTGCAGTATGACGTTCATGACATCATCAACCAGCCCCTGGAGAAGTTTTACACGGAGGATTCGGCTCGCAAACTGATGCAAAGAAACGCATATCCACGAGTGATGAAAGGTGAAACCATATCGGCGGAGAGAAGCCTGATCGCAAAGGACGGATCAACCATTCACACCCTGCTCAGATCCCGTCCGGAGATGGATGCATCGGGCGCGGTCATCGGTACGCGGGCCACGTTCCTGGACATTACCGATCGCAAGCTGGCGGACAAGGAGAAAAAGGTCCTGGAAAACAAGCTTCGGCACTCCCAGAAGATGGAGTCCATCGGCACGCTGGCCGGCGGCATCGCCCACGATTTCAACAACATCCTGGCCTCGATCGTGGGGTACACGGAACTGGCCTTGGGCGATTGCAAACCGGGCAGCTTGATGGAGGAAAACCTGAATGAGGTCTACATCGCAAGCTTGCGCGCACGCGACCTGGTAAAGCAGATTCTGGCCTTTGCGCGGCAGACCAACGAAGAAACCAGACCCGTGGCCGTGCATAACGTCGCCAAGGAGGTTCTCAAGCTGATCCGCTCAACCATTCCCGTCACGATTGAGATCGAGCAACAGCTCCAGAGCGACGCACTGGTCATGGGCAACCCCGCCCAAATTCATCAGATCATTTTAAACCTGTGCACCAATGCAGCCCAGGCCATGGAGGACGAGGGCGGTCGTTTGACCGTAAACCTCAAGGCGGTGCACATCAAGGCAGATTCAGCCGCCCGATCCCCGGATATCGATCCGGGCGACTACCTGGAACTGACGGTTTCAGATACCGGGACCGGTATTGCGCCACAAATCGCGGAATCGATCTTTGAGCCCTATTTCACCACCAAGGAGACCGGCAAAGGAACCGGTATGGGCCTTGCGGTGGTCCACGGCATCGTCAAACGATACGGCGGCGACATCACCATCCAAAGCGACGTGAACAAGGGCACACGCTTCACGGTCTATCTGCCCATCTTCAAACAGCACAGCGAAACCATTCAAGCGGATCGCCGCGAGTATCCGACCGGATCGGAACGGATCCTGTTCGTCGACGACGAACTGGCTATCGCCAGGCTGGGTCGCAAAGCCCTCGAGCGCCTGGGCTATCACGTCACCACGTGCAACGACAGCAATGAGGCGCTGGAGCTTTTCAGGCAGCAAAAAAATCGATTCGACCTGATCATTACGGACATGAGCATGCCGCATATGACCGGCGACAAACTGGCCGTTGAAATGATGAAGATCCGGCAAGGCATCCCCATCATCCTCTGCACCGGGTACAGCAAAAAGCTCTCCGATGAAACGGCGAGCGCCATCGGAATCAACGCCTTTGCGTACAAACCCCTGGAAATTTCCGAGCTGGCCACAACGGTTCGAAAAGTCCTCGATGGTGCTGAAGGTTCATGACTAGAGAACCGTAAAAAACCAATAACGCAACAATATCTCGAACAAAACCCGTCTCCAATATAACTAATTGTAATTATATATAATTAACAATTTTTCGCCGACCCTCCTTTTTTGCCTCAAGTTCGTAAAGCGTGTGCCGATAATAGGCTTTGCAAAATGGTATCTTGATAACGGCAAAGCCGTCGAAAGTCGGTGACGCAAAGCCACGGGTCTAAAGCCAATGTGCCAGGATCGCCGGGCTGCCGGATGCGTTCTCGGCTTTTGGGATCGACGGGAGTCTCAAAAGTTTTTGTTTTGTCGGTGGCGTGCCATCCATTCGACAGATTGCGCATCGCGCAAGGGAGGTATCGGTGAAAGTCCATCATCCCGGGATTTTTTTCTGTTGTTTTCTTCTATTTTTTATTTTTTCCTGCACCAGCGAAATCCCAATCCAGGAGGTGAGAGTCAAGCGCGGGATCGTCTATCAAAAAGGCGATGAAGAGCCCTTTACCGGATATATCGTCGGCAAAAGCAACGAAGACTACCGCGATCAGAAGTGCCGGTTCAAAAAACAATACAAAGACGGCGTTTTAGACGGCCGAAGCGAATTTTTCTATCCAAACGGCAAATTGGAAAGCATCGAACCTTATAAAAACGGAGAGCTGCACGGGATCGTCACACGCTATCACGATAATGGAAAAATCCGGGCCCGCATCCATTTTGTGGAAGGGCTGCGCGGTGGAAACAAAGGCGAAATGTTTTGGGACAAAAATGGCAAAAAGATTCGTGGCTGATGCCGCCAATGCCCAATCCAAGAAAGCCAACGCTCCATAAACAAATTAACAAGGATCGAAATTAAACCATGACCAAAATGTGCAAATTGTGTAACCAAAAAAACTATTATAAAACCATGCAAACCTATCACCAATTCCTCCTGTGCCGTCGATGTGCAAAGTGGCTGGAATCGATTCCATGCGGGCTATCCCGAAAAAAAATAGTCAATTCCTTGATCTCAATTTTCCAGCAATCACTGTAGACGTAAAAAAAGCACATCGATCCGAATGACATGGTCTATGAATTCACCGGACGATCGCAGCTCAATGCGTCGAACTTGTCCGGATTCTCCTCCAGCAATTCCAACAGCCGGACCACCACCCCATGCACCAGTTTGCGACATTCCCCCATCTGCCGCTCCTGGCCGAAACGTTCGCGCAAGGTCGCACAATGGGTCGTACCGAAATCCTTGACAAAGCGCTTGCGCAGCTCAGCGCCAAATTTTGCCGGTACGTCCCATTCGCCTTCGGGAGCGCTTCTTCCGTGCAGATGACCGATGGCGATCAGCCCGCCCGACAGAGCCCCGCAGGCCTCTTCGAAACTGCGACCGAAGCCGCCGCCAAATGCCGTCGCGTGGGCCGCCGCCTGGGCAGGATTTTCCTTTAGCGCCTCCAAAACAGCCCAGGCAACAGCCTCGGCGCAGTGGAATCCATTTCCGAAACATTCAGCCGCCGAGTCAGCGGCAGCTGCGATCTGATGGTTGCGTTTCATGGTTGACATCCTCCTTGAGCTGAATTAATCGATAATTACGATTAAAATATATAAATGATCGTGTCCAACGATTTATTTCGATGCAATCCATCGCCTCAGGCGATAAGAAGAGTTGAGTCATGGAATTTCGTCAGTTGAAAACATTTCGCGTGGTGGCTGATCTTCTGAGCTTCACCCGGGCGGCGGAGCAGCTATACATGGCCCAGTCCTCGGTTTCGGCCCAGATCAGAGGCCTGGAACAGGAACTGGAGGTCAAACTCTTCGACCGTATCGGCCGGCGCGTTCTATTGACGGACGCCGGCAGCAAGCTCTATGACTACGCCAGGCGCATCGAGGGGATGACCGAAGAGATCCGATCAGAGGTCGCCGGTGAATCCTATATGCGCGGCAGTTTGACCGTACGTGTTCCAGAAACGCTCGCCGCGGTTTATATGCCGGCCATTGTGGAGCGGTTTTATCTTGAGTACCCGCAAGTCGCTCTCAATTTCATTAACTGCACCGACCGCCAACTACGAGAAGAGCTAAACTCCGGGCGCATCGACCTGGCGTTTCTGATCATCGAAGCGGTCAACTTCGGCGAGGTCAACGTGCGCCTGCTCAAAAGCGAACCGCTGGCTCTGGTATCCGGCCCTTTGCACCCCCTATCTAAAAAAAAGAGCGTTCAGCTTCGCGATCTGGACTCCCAAACGCTGCTGCTGCCCAAAACCGACTGAAGTTACCGCCGGTCTTTCGAGCGGTCGCTCGAACAGCAACAGATCACCACGAAAACCTTTGAATTTTCCAGTGCCAACAGCCTGCGCCGATGCCTCAAGCGGGGTATCGGAATTACGCTATGCCCCGAAGTTGCCATCGACGAAGAACTGGCCGCAGGCGATCTGGTAAAACTCAAGTGGGACAGCCCGGACAAAGAAACACCGGTCATCATGATCTGGCACGCCGAAAAATGGTGTTCGCCCCTGCTCAAACAGTTCATGTCTCTATGCGAAAAAATCATTACCGACTAAAAACAAACAGGTTTTTTTCGGTTGAGCCGGTTTAGCCGGTTGGGCCGGTTGAAGGATTTTAGTCGGATCTTAGCCTCTTTGTTGCCAATCGCGAAACTTAGGGCTCGCGCAAAAAACTATTGTTTCAAAGGCACTATATCAAACGGCCTAACGGAGATTATATCAAAGGTAAACCGAGCTTTTTTAAAAATACTATTTTTCAAGCTAAGCTGGCTAATCCACCCTCGGCGGGACTCAACTGGCCAACTGGCTAAACCGGCTCAACCGAAAGAGATGACGACCCATTTTTTTGCAGCAACGAGTCTTTACGGACCTAAACACATGTGTAATGTTAACAGTTAGCGCAACCAAGTCAGGATCCATAAAAGGAGGGCAAGATGCCAGCAGCGAGCAAGGAAGAGCGTCGGCAGAAGGTTATCGAGGTGTTGAACAAGGCCCGGTCAATGGAGTTGCGGGCCATTTCCCAGTACATGAATCAGCACTACAATCTGGATGACATGGACTATGGCGAACTGGCGGGGAAAATCAAGTTGATCGCCATTGACGAGATGCGTCATGCCGAAATGTTCGCCGAGCGCATCAAAGAGCTGGGGGGCGAACCAGTAGCCGGCCATGCAGGCAAGATTGAAAGGGGGCAGGCGGTGGAAGTCATCTTTCCCTTTGATTCGGACCTTGAAGACGACGCCATCGATGCTTACAACCAATTTCTTCTCGTGTGCCGTGAAAACGGCGACAGCGTCAGCATGAAGTTGTTCGAACAGATCATCGAAGAGGAGCAGGTTCACTACAACTACTTCGACAACATTCAAGGCCACATCGAAAAACTGGGCGATACATATCTGGCCAAAATTGCCGGAACATCATCGTCAACGGGGCTGGGTCCGAGTGGTTTTACGGTGAGTCCCGATGCCGGGTAGGCGGTCCTCGTCGCCCATTACGGATGGATCGAACAGATCGGGAAAGTAGTAGCGCAACACGTGGATGGGAAAGCCAATGGTCAATGGTGCGCGATGGGATTGAGCGCAAACCAGGCCTTCGTTCACCAATTGACTGACAATAGAGGCGTTCAATATGACAGATCATCTTCGACCGCTGCATTATCAATTGTCGATTTCACCGGACCTGGACCGATTTCGGTTTGACGGCAGGATCGTCATCGCATTTGAGTCGGACCGACCGGAAGCCGAACTGCTTCTCAATATGTTGGAACTGGCGGTATGGCAGTGCGGTCTGTTGACGGAAGATGACTTGACGCCTTGCGCCTTTCACGTGGATCCGGCCAAGGAGACCCTCGCCGTCCGCCTGCCCCAGCCGATAAGCGGCCGCTTTCGAATCCAGATCGATTACAGTGGCAAGATCAACGATCAATTGGCCGGCTTCTACCGCAGCGGCTATAAAAAAGAGGGGCAACAGCGGCATATCGCCATTACCCAGTTCCAGGAAAGCTCGGCACGGCAAGCCTTTCCCTGCGTCGATCACCCGGGCCACAAGGCGACCTTTCAGGTAACCCTGCAGGTTCCCAAGCAACTCCAGGCGATCTCCAACACGCCGGTCGAAAGCACCACAGAGGTCTCCGACGGCATCATGCAGGTGGTCTTTGAACCCACGCCGGTAATGTCCACCTACCTGGTCTTTTTCGGTGTCGGTGAATTCGAGTCACTCCAGGACGCGGTCGATCCACGGGTCCGGGTGGCCACCCTGCCGGGGTTGGGCCATACAACAGACCTGGGGCTCTCATTCGGCCGCAAGGCCCTGGCGTACTGCGAGGATTACTATGGCATCGACTATCCCCTGGCCAAGATGGATCTGATCGCGGTCCCTGATTTTGCCTTCGGCGCCATGGAGAACTGGGGCGCCATCACCTTCCGTGAAAACCTGCTGCTCCATTTTCCGAAAACCACCTCCGCCGAGGCCGTGGAGCGCATTTGCGAGGTCATCGCGCATGAGATCGCCCACCAATGGTTCGGCAACCTGGTCACTCCGGCCGATTGGAAGTACTTGTGGTTGAATGAAAGCTTTGCCACCTATTTCGGTTTCGGCGTGGTGGCCCACACCCACCCCGACTGGGGCACCTGGGATCAATTCCTGCACACCCAGACCGCCACGGCCATGACGCGCGACGGTCTGGTGGCGACCTTTCCCATTGAGATCCCCGGCGGCGAACATGTGGTGATCAACTCCAGCACCGCGCCCATTATTTACAACAAAGGGGCCAGCATGCTGCGCATGATCGAGGGATATATCGGCCAGGAGCATTACAAGCAGGGGGTGAGAACCTATTTGAAGCGGCACGCCTACGACTGCGCCCAGAGCCACCATCTGTGGGATGCCTTCGAAGATGCCGCCGCCGCCCCCATCACGGCCATGGTGCAAAACTGGATCGGCCAACCCGGCTACCCGCTCATCACTGCCGAGCGCAACGGCAGCAAACTCACCCTGACCCAGCAGCGCTTTACCTACCGGCCCCACAGCAGCGACCAGACCTGGATCGTTCCGATCACTCTGATGGTGTGGGAGACCGATGCCGAGCCCCGTTTGCAGTCGTTCATGATGGAAGGCGCCGAGATGACCATCGAACTGCCGCAAACACACACAGCGTACAAGCTCAACATCGATCAAACCGGCTTTTATCGTGTGAACTACCTGGACCCGGAGAACCTGAACGCCTTGGCGGCCCGCATTGAGGAGCGCGGCCTTGCCCGCACGGATCGATGGGGCCTGCAAAACGATCTGTACGCCATGGTACGTTCGGGTCGGTTGCCGCTGGCCGCATATATTGACTTTTTGGATCACTATGAAAACGAAAGCGAATACCTGCCCCTGGCAAGCATCGCCGCCAACCTCGACCAGGCCGACGCCATCATGACGAAAGATCTGAAAGACCGTGTCGCCGCCAGCGGCCGCAGCATGGGAGAGCGCGTGCTGGCCCGCATCGGCATGACCCCGCAAGCGAACGAACCACACACCCGAGCGGCGCTGCGCAATCAATTGCTCTGGCAAACCGCCGCCTGGGGTTCCGTCCCGGCCATTGATTTCGGTACCGAACAGTTCGAACGCATGCGCTCCGGACACAGCGTCGATCCGGATATCGCACGCAGTATCATGCAGATCGGCGCCCGCCAATCCAGGCAACCCGCCCTGGACTGGTTCAAAGCGCGCTTTGCCGAATCCCCGAGCGAGCATGAGCGCATGAACATCCTGACGGCCATGGCCGCCTTTACCCAATGGGACCTGGTCGAATCGGCCCTTGAATTCACTTTAAACTCGGTGCCCCCGCGCAATCGGTTCATGCCCATCGTCTCCGCCGCCGCCAATCGGCATGCCGCCCCTCATCTATGGGACTGGTACATGGCACATCTTCGGCAAGTGGAAGCATTTCATCCACTGCATTACGAAAGGGTCATCACCGAAACAATCCCCCTCGCCGGATTGAATCACGCAGAAGAAGTCAATGAATTCTTCATCACCTATAGAGAGCAAAAGCCGCAGCACAAGGATGCCATCGACCTGGCCTTGGAGAATTTGGCCATCAATGCCGCGATGCGGTCCGCCGATTGATTGTTTTTAAGTGATGGAAAACAAGCCAGCGCTTTAAGAATCGACCCTATCGTTGCAAAAGCGGGGCGGAAGGGCTTCAAAGCCCCTCGCCCCGCTTTTGGTACGTTTACGATCTTTTTTATGCAACGATAGGGTTGAGTCTTGACCACCGGTACGATTTCATCCTATTAAATACGTATCAATATTCATTCAACGCATCCTTCTTTCCCACTTTCCAATATTGTTACGCATATAGCGCCAGGCTGCATCTGAATCTGCGACTGATCGTTCAACCCTGATAAGGAGTTGGCAATCATGGAAGTGTGCAAACACAAAATTTCAGGAAAAATCTTTATTTTTCTAAAGGAAGCCGGTTTTGACAAGGGCGTATTCGTCACCCCCCAAAGCAAAATTAAAACCTTAAATATCGATCAATTCGACGAAATAGAGGACCAAAACAAAGATCGCCTGCTGTCTGACGGTTTGATTACAGAATTGCAAATAAAAAGATTTGAGCAGTACAGAAAAGACAGGGCCGACAATGAAGTAGAAAATTTGATCTATGCTTTCAACCAATTATCCTCATACGGAAAAATACAGTTTTTCAAAGAGTTGCCAATCGCGCAACTGGAAAAAGAAAAGTTAATAAAGTTGGTAAAAAAGGGCATCATGTAATTTTTAAGGATTAAACGTTTTTCCCTGCGCCCCTGTCCCGCCGATCTTTGGCGGGAGAGATCGGGTTCGAGGGGAGGTTTTGAAACCACTTCTACGCCGCTCCGGACATCGTCTCATCCAGCACCATACGGATGGTTCGCGCCAAATCGCCTGTCTGGATCGGCTTCATCACGATGGCTCTCAACCCCAGTTCCTCAGGGCGGCGGTTGATCAACTGATGGCTGTAGCCGGTGCAAAGCACAATCGGAATATCGGGTCGAATCTCTCTGAGCCGACTCGACAACTGGATACCGGTCAGATTGGGCATGGTCATGTCCGTCAGAACCAGATCAAAATCAGCCGGCGCGGCGGTAAATTTGACGAGTGCCTCGTTGCTGCCGTTGGAAGTTGTGACCTGATAACCCATGAAAGATAAAATTTCGCTGATCACATCCACCAGGACTTCCTCATCGTCAACCACCAGAATATGCTCATGACCGGTGGGCAGATCCATCTCCTCCGCCACTTCGAACGATGGTTCCGTCTCGATGGTCGGAATAAATACATCGAAACGTGCGCCCTGGCCCGGTGCGCTGTCGACGTTGATAAAGCCCCGGTAGCTTTGCACGATACCATGCACCATGGCCAAGCCGAGGCCTGTGCCCTCACCCGTCTTTTTGGTAGTAAAGTAAGGATTGAAAATCTTGCCGATATGCTCCGGGGCAATCCCCTTGCCGGTATCTTCCACACTGATCCTGACAAACGGGCCCGGTTCAATTCCGGGTTGTGTGGCCACGTCGTGCGCTTCCAGAACTTCCTGGACCAGTTGGACTCGCAGCCGACCGCCATCGGCGTCCATGGCCTGCGCCGCATTGGTACACAGGTTCATAATAATTTGATGGATCTGGGTCGGGTCGGCCATGACGTTATCCACCTCGGGGGAGATATATTTGGCAATTTCTATGGTGACCGGCAGCGATGATCGCAGCAGTTTGAGTGCTTCTTTGAGCATCGGACCGATTTGCAAAGGCTTGAGCTCCCGCTCGTTTTGGCGGCTGAACGTCAGGATCTGACGCACCAGATCCCCGGCCCGCCGGCCGCCTGCGAGGATCTGCCGCAGGTTCCGATGCAATGGCGTGCCCAGCGGGATTTCGGCCAGAGAAAGCTCCGCATACCCGATCACACCCGACAGGATATTGTTGAAATCGTGCGCAATTCCGCCGGCCAGAGTTCCGATGGCCTCCATCTTCTGCATCTGCTGGATCCTCGCCTCATACTCTTTGCGCTCGTCCTCCATCTTCCTTTGTTCGCTGATATCCGTATAGACCACCACGGCACCGGTCAGGACATCGTCGCGCTTGATGGGGGAGCCTGCGGCAATGACATTCAGCACGGTGCCGTCTTTGTGATGCCGCACGGTTTCGAAGGGCTCTGCAGCCTCGCCGGAAAGCAATTGCGCGGTTTCCCGGCCGGCTTCTGTAAAGGCCGCATCCCGGGCGACCAGCTCGTCCAGGCTCCTGCCGATGGCCTCTTCGGGCGTGTAGCCGAACATCTTTTGCGCTCCGGGATTCCAATCGACAACCCGGCGTTCCAGATCAAGGGTCACGATGGCGTCCGGCAGGTGGTTCAACACCAGTTCGAGAAACTGTTTGCGTTGATTGATTTCGTCCTGGACTCTCTTCTGCTCCGCTTCACTCTGCCGCAGGGCTTCATCGGCCTGCTTGCGCTGCAGGAGCTGCCACATCCCCTGCATGAGCAGGGTCAGCTGGTTGACATCCGACTCCACATAGGGTGCTTTCTTGTTGCCCACCCCGGCAACGGCGACGATGCGCTCGCCATCGAAGACCGGAATGTTCATATGGCGCAAGATGGGCACATGCCCCTTGGGGTGGCCCTTTTTATCTTTGCCGGGCGCCTGGTGGTCGTTGGTGATGACCGGCCGGCGCTGCCGGATGGCCTCCTCCAGGAGCCCCAGGTCCTCAACCGCGAAGATATTCCGCTGATTCTCGATGGCGCATCCCCGCCGGGTCTCCTTCGGCCAGGAGTACATCTCCAGGATATTTTCGTCCTCGGCGGTGAAGGCCAGGTAGCCGATCTCGCTGCTGGTCAATTTGATTGCCTTTTCCAGCGCGAAATCGGCCAATTGCCGGATATCGGCATCGGTCATCTGGTTCAGTTCGACCATTGCCTCAAGGCGCATTTCGTTCAGGCGCAGCGAGGCGGTGGTTTCGATGCGCTCGGTGATGTCAAGCAGCACGCCGTCGAAAACAACATTGTGCCCCTCTTTGTGAGGCACGGCGCTGCCGGAGAACCATATCTCACGCCCGGCGGGATGGATGAAACGGCCTTCGTAATACCAGGGCGTGATATCGTCTACGGCCGCTTGAATTGAATCGATAAAGGCTTCGCGTTCCGATTCGGGAATGCATTGGGTAAAGGCCTCAAAAAAATTGTCTGGCGATGGGGCCAGGCCAAAGATTTCGGTTGATTTTTCCGAGACAAACCGCAGACCATACTCGTGTTCCAAGGTCGAGCGGAACTGGTAGACCACCCCCGGGACGTTGGCCGTGATGTGCTTGAGCAGTTTTTCGCTCTCGCGAATCTTGCGCTCCTGCTCACAGCGCTCGGTGATGTCCTGTGACACAGTCAGCAGGCATACTTCGCCGCCAATATCGATCACCTCACTGGAAAAGAGCATGGTCAAAGCTTTTCCGGACCTGGTTCTGCGCCGATATTCGTAATCGCGAATGTGCCCTCGCTCCTTTATGGTTTCCAGAATGATACGTCGGTCGTCGGGATTTTCCCAGACCCCCACTTCCAATGATGGGCGTCCGATGACTTCATCGCGGGTGTAGCCCAAATCATCCAGATAAGTTTGATTGACCTCTATTAAGCGGCCCGTCTCCAAGTCGCTCAGAACGACCCACACCGGACTGTTGTTGAAGGCCTTGGAGTACTTCTCCTCTGAAAGCGCCAGGGCCTCTTCCGCCTGCTTTCGCTCGGCGATCTCCCATAGCACATCCGCGCAATAGGTCGCGGTCTGCACATCTTCCCTGGTATAGTCCGACGCCTTGTTTCCAAGCCCTAATATCGAAACGATCTTGTCATGTCTGAAGACCGGCACGACCAATTGGCGCACCACCTCGGCATGACCGTCGGGCAGGCCTTTTTTATGCGGCAACGATTGGCAGTCATTGTGAATCACCGGTTTTCGTTCTCGGATACAGTCGCCCCACACACCGGCCTCAT
This sequence comes from Desulfobacteraceae bacterium, assembly GCA_050123815.1. Lineage (GTDB taxonomy): Bacteria > Desulfobacterota > Desulfobacteria > Desulfobacterales > Desulfosarcinaceae > JARRKU01. The sequence goes on along the minus strand of JASFGJ010000007.1, from coordinate 2,134 downwards.
CAATATTATAGTGCCTGGTCAGACCTTCGGTCTTGTATAATTTGTCCACGGTGCTGGTGGACCAGGCCGTTAGGGTGAGCGTCTTTTGATCGGCTTGTATGGTGTGGTAAAAGCTGATGTTGCTTCCGGTGAGTTTTTCGACCTCGTCCAGACTGGTTTGCATCAACGCTTCAAAGGAATGATCAGCGGCGTATTGCATGAGCTTCAACCGCAGGTTGATCAACGCATTGTCGCGCTTGCGGGCTTCCAATGCCTCGTTGAGTTTTTGGTTGGCGTCGGTTAACTCGGCGGTACGCTCGACGACCAGTTGTTCCAGACGACCGGTAAGTTCCTGTAGTCGCAGGTGGGTCTGAACGCGCGCCAGCACCTCTTCAGCATGAAGGGGTTTGGTGATATAGTCCACGCCCCCGGCGGCAAATGCCTTGACTTTATCTTCGGGATCGTTGAGCGCGCTGATGAAGATGATCGGAATGCGGGCGTTTTCCGGATCGGCCTTGAGCCGCCGGCACACCTCGTAGCCGTCCATGCCAGGCATTTTAACATCCAGCAGTATCAGATCCGGTCGCTTGGCCGCGACCGCAGACAATGCCAGCTCGCCGCCGGTGGCAGGTCGGATGCGATAACCCTGCTTTTGCAGGATATCTGCAAGATATCGCAGACCGTCCATGGAGTCGTCGACAACAACAATATCGCTGGTTTCAAAGGTGTCGGGTCGGTGCTCAATCATCGCGCTCCCTTGCAGGAGGTTTAAAAACCTCAGGTATTGCTTTTTAGGTCTGCACCAGGTGGCCACACAGCCGAAGGCGCTCAAGGTGCACGGGGAGTCGAACCGATTTCGGCAAGATCAAGACAGCGAACGGCCCCATGGTCCATCACCGTGGATCACGGAACACTCCGAGCAATTCGTTTCCCACAGACCTGCCCGACACCAATTTTTTTATAATAACATCAAACCTCGCTACTGCGTCAAGTCAATCCCCGGCCTTAAGGCCGGAGTCTCGGACCGCAGGGATGTATACCGTCATAAATTGACATGTCCCGACAAATTCTCTATAGTTCGCCTCCCATGACAAACGACCAGCTCAACTCCTGCAACACCTCGCCATCGCAGCTGCCACCGCTGCGTTTGTCCTGGTTCATCTGGGGCCTGGGAGCGCTCTTTTACCTGATGGGATTTTTTCAACGCGTTGCACCGGCCGTCATGACCACCGAACTGATGCGCGAATTTAAGATCAGTGCCGCAGCACTGGGAAATCTATCAGGCTACTACTTTTATAGTTATGTCGCCATGCAGATCCCCACCGGGATTATTGCGGACACCTGGGGGCCGCGACGGTTGTTGTGCGCCGGGGCGCTGGTGGCGGGTGCCGGCACCCTGCTCTTCGCCCTGGCACCGAATCTCGCATGGGCGAGTGTGGGGCGCCTGCTTATTGGCGGTTCTGTAGCCGTTGCCTTCGTGGGAATGCTCAAATTGTCCAACTGCTGGTTCCCCCAGCGGTTCTACGCCATGGTGTCTGGAATGGCGCTGCTTTGCGGCATCATCGGCGCCGTTTTTGCCGGAACGCCGTTGCGCCTGCTCATCAATATGTATGGCTGGCGCAGTGTTATCAGCGCATCGGCGCTGGTCACGTTCGGCATCTGCGTTGCAATCTGGATCTTTATCCGGGATTATCCGCGCCAAAAAGGTTATGCGGAGCATTGCACTTATACCCCGGGCGGAAGCCGCCTGACCGGCAGAAGCGTCATAAAAGGCATCCTGAAAGTCCTGCGCTATCGAAACACCCTGCTGCTGTTTGTCATTCCGGGAGCTATCGTAGGCAGCGTATTGACCTTTTCAGGCCTCTGGGGCGTTCCCTATTTAACCACCCATTACGGCCTGTCCGCTCCAAAGGCCGCGGTCATAACCTCCTCCATCCTGGTGGCATGGGCCTTGGGTGGTCCGCTTTTCGGATGGTTTTCAGACCGCTGGGGATATCGAAAGCCGCTTTATATCGCCGGATGTGCGCTGACATTGCTGGGTTGGGCAGCCGCGCTCTATATCGAAAATCTCCCTTTGGCCATGCGCATTACAGCCCTGCTGCTTGCCGGATTCAGCTCCGGTTGCATGATCCTCAGCTTTGCCCTTGCCAAAGAG
>JASFGJ010000006.1:0-17340 GCA_050123815.1 Desulfobacteraceae bacterium | reverse complement strand
GAAAGCTTGACATATCTTGATATGCCGGCGCTTTCGCGCCTTGCCAGGCAGGCGCCTCAACACTAAAAAATGTAAATTTATTTTTGCGCGAACCCTAAGTCTATATTTTGCGCATACGGTTGATCGCATCCAAAGCGTTGGAATTTAAGATAGGAGTTATACTCGGATATGAACAAGGATGAACTTGATCGCTATTGGAAGAATCGTGTACTCTGCAGCGATGAAAGCTGTATCGGAGTGATCGGTCCGAACGGTCGGTGCAAGGAATGTGGTCGTCCATTCGAAGGCAAACTGCCTGCCGATTTTAATCCGGGTGATTCCGATACGGGGTCGGAAGATAACGCCACAATCGACCCGGATGCAACAGACGAGTACACGCCGGACTCGGAGCAGGAGATGGAAACGGAGGTGAGTGACGACGAGTGGTCACAACGGACTTTGTGCAGTGATGAAAGCTGTATTGGTGTGATTGGCCCTGACGGCCTGTGCAAAGAGTGTGGTAAGCCGTATTCCGATAGTTAGAAGTGGTTTCAAAACCTTCCCTCGAACCCAGCCACTCCCGCTGATCTTTAGCGGGGGATCTTGGGCGGGGAAGCTTTTGAAACCACTTCTAGTTATTGTCCAGCAACTCGCGCAGCTTACGGGATAGCTCTTCAATGTTAAAAGGCTTCTGAATAAAGCCATTGCAGCCATAGCGCAGGATTTGCGAAGCTTTGTCATCGATGCTATATCCGCTCGCGAGAAGTGTTTTTACTTCCGGGTTCATCTGGCGGATCTTCTCGTATGTCTCTCCGCCGCTCATTCCCGGCATTACCATATCCAGAATCACCACATCGATTTCGTCCTGCTGCTGGTTGTAAACATCAACGGCCTCAAGTCCAGACTTGGCGATACGGGTCCGATAGCCGAGTTCTTCGAGCAGCTCACTTGCAACGTTCAATATTATCTCTTCGTCATCGACGATTAGGACTGTTTCGGTTCCCCTCAACGGCGACATTTCGCTTTTTTCTCCGGTGATTTCAGCCGTCCCGGCTGCAGGCAGGTAAATAGTAAAGGTGGTTCCCTTACCCCTTTCACTGTACACATTAATGATGCCGTCATGGTTCTTGATGATGCCGTAGGCGGATGCCAGGCCGAGACCTGTTCCCCTGCCACGATCCTTGGTCGTGAAAAACGGTTCGAATATTTTGTTTTGGACGGCCTTGTCCATGCCGAAGCCGGTGTCGGTAACCGAGGTTTTGGTGTATTCGCCAGGCTTGATATTGTAAGCTTTGGCGTAGGCTGAATCCAATACGACATTGCTGGTCTGGATGTAAATCTGTCCACCGCTGGGCATGGCCTGCCAGGCATTTACCAGCAAATTCAACAATACTTGTTCGATTTGCCCCCGGTCGACCGCAACGGACCACAAGTCCTGTTGGGGTTTGATGCGAATGGTGATCTCTTTTTTTGTGCGGCCGAACATCTGAGCGGTTTTATGAATCAGGTCGTTCAACTGTGTGGCCTTGACTTCATATTTACCACCGCGTGCAAATCCCAGCAATTGCTTGGTCAAGGCCGCGGCATCCTCAACGTAGGTAGTGATGTTTCTCAATTTGTCATGGGCCGAGTGAGACGCGTCCAATTTGGTCAGCGCCAAAGAAGCATTGCCCTGGATGGCCATTAGCAAATTGTTGAAGTCATGAGCGACCCCGCCGGCGAGTGTGCCGACCGATTCAAGACGCTGTGCTTGCTGCAGTTTGGCATGTAGACGTTCTTTTTCGGTAACATCGCGCAGCAGGCCTTGAATGGCGGGTTTCTCGTTAAAGGTTACCAAAGCTGTAGATATCTCCGCCCTGAACTGGGTTCCCTGCTTTCGCACCGCGATATAGGACCTCGGGGTCGTGTTCGATTTTGGACCGGCTTGCTGGGACTCGATCATTGTGCGCATGATATGATGATCATGTTTGGATAAGACGTCCCACAAGGTCAATTGCAGCGCTTCTTCCCGGGTATACCCCAGCAAATCGCACATGCGCTGGTTGAGGAATCGGAATCCACACGTATGAAAATCGCAGACAAAATAGCCGTCCTGGGTGTTCTCCACCAGTGAACGGTAGCGTTCTTCACTCTGCTGTAGTGCTACCTCGGCGCGTTTGCGTCGGGTGATATCGATCATGACGGAGATAAGCCCGATGATTTCACCCTTGTCATTGTGAAATGGACCTGTGGTCGAGCTGACATAAAACCGCTGGCCGTTTTTTTTCTGGCGCACAACTTCAAGATCTGTAAAGGCTTTGCCTTTCATCTTCTCTTTGAAGATGGCTTCGTATTCTTCCCGTTTGTCTTCGGGAACCGCCGGAAAAGGTCTGCCGATAACTTCTTGCTGGATCCATCCGAACATCTTTTCTGCCGCTGGATTCCAGAAGGTGACGCAGTTATTGCGGTCCAAGGATATAATGGCGGCATTCGAGCAGCGGTGTACAACTTCCAGGGCTTCATTGGCCGCCTTCAAGGCCTTTTCGGCGCCTTTGCTCTGGCTGATATCGCGAAACATAACGATCATTAAATCTGTTGTAAAGGCCCTCAGGTGGACTTCCACCGGCAGATACCGGCCATCGCTGCACAGGAATTCGCGTTCCAATGTGATATCCCTGTCCGGATTGGCAATGTCTTTTGGTGTGATCAGTGGTTGGGCGTTTAGGTCGTCCGGGTGGATCAAATCATGCCCTGTCATTTGGGTGATCTGCTCCAGACGGTATCCGAGGATATCAAGCGCCTTGCGATTGGCGTCAACATACCGGGCATCGGCATCCATCAATAGAATGCCCATTGGAGCATATTGAAACAGGCTTTTGTAGCGGGCTTGCTGCTCCAGCAGTTCGGTATGCGTCCGACTGCGTTCTTCTGTTTTACAGTTTGCGATCTCCGTTTCAAGCGCTTTGGTTTTCGCTTTGAGTTCCGCGCTGGTTGCTTTGCCCAAGGTCAACTCCTTTATTTCCGTACAAGATACCAGTCAAATAGCTGTTCATTAATTAACTGCTCAGATCTGGGTCGCTTTTCACTGCACCCGGTGAGTGGCGTTTCAAATAATCATTATTGTTGCGCGGTATGAATGATCATCGTTTAAAGCTTTGATTTTACATAGAAGCTATATCGGCAATCCATCTGTTGTATTTCGATAAGTATGTCGGCGCATGCCGACACTCTTCTATCTATATCATACTGATCGCATTTGTTCACTTAAAATCGGTTGGCTTGTAAAAGCCCGATCAACCGTCAGTCATCCGATGGTCGCGCAGGACCGCGCGTGTTACGCGCAGGACCGCGCGTGATCGCTCGTGATCGCTCGTGTTATCGGTAATGACTGTAATGAATTCCATATTTTTTGGCCTTATAGGCGAATTTCCGTACTGTGGTTTTTAATATCTGGGCAGCCGAAGTAATGTTGCCTCTGGTATTTTTAAGTGCATCAATGATCATCTCTCGCTCCAAGTTGGCAATCGCATCCTCCAAAGATAATTCCGGTAACGTATCGGATTCGTGACCGGTTTGAAGTGTCGGTGGCAAATGGTAGCTATGTACGACGCCACTGTCGCACAATAAAACAGCCCGCTCAATGCAGTTTTCCAACTCACGGACATTGCCCGGCCAGTGGTATTCCATCAGCATGTCAATGGCTGGTGTTGAAAACCGCTTGATTTCTTTTCCATTTTCCTTCGCGTATTTTTCCAGGAAAAAGTCGGCAAGCAACAGGATATCCGTTTTTCGTTCACGCAGTGGGGGCATGTAAATCGGAAAGACATTCAAACGGTAGTAAAGGTCACCGCGGAAGGTGCCGTCTTTGACGGCGTGTTCCAGATCTTTGTTGGTTGCCGCCAGAATGCGGACATCGACCTTTAGGGTTTTATGGCCGCCAACCCTTTCAAACTCTTTCTCTTGGAGGACCCGCAGCAGGTTTGCCTGGACATCCAATCCGATGGAGCCGATTTCATCCAAAAAGATGGTGCCTTTGTGAGACAATTCAAATTTGCCTGCTTTTTGTTTTATGGCTCCGGTAAACGCCCCTTTTTCATGTCCAAACAACTCGCTTTCAATCAGATTCGCCGGGATGGCGGCGCAATTGACCTTTATAAACGGCCCCTTGGCTCGATGGCTGTTGTAATGAACCGAGTTTGCGACCAGTTCTTTTCCCGTGCCGCTTTCTCCCCGAATAAGAACCGTCGCATTGCTTTTGCAGACCTGGGAGATCATCTGATATACCTCCCGCATTTTGTTGCTGTTGCCAATGATGTTGGTGATACGGTACTTGTTCTCCAACTCATCCTTTAATCGTTTGTTTTCACTTCGTAACTGGTCTTTTTCACGGCGAATTGTTTCCAAGTTGATCACGTGCTGCGCAATCATGGTGGCCACCACCGACAACAATTGCTGGCCTTTTTTTAACGCATAGCCTTTTTGATAGGGCCGATCCACGCTTAAAGCACCGATGACTTGTTTGCCCTTTTTAATGGGGACGCAGATAAAGGAGAGCTCTTGAAAATCCTTATGCTTTTTACGGCTGGCGGTACGGTTCAGAAATCGCGGTTCTTCGCTGATCTTCGGGATGTTGATGCCTTTGCCCGTTTGGATCACCCGGCCTGTGATGCCTTCGCCAAGCTTATATTTCACCTGCTCGATGGCACGGCGCGAAAGGCTGTGTGCGACTTCAATACTGATTTCATTTCGCAATGGATTCAGGATCGATACGGTTCCACGAACCATATTCATGGAACTGGACAGAATGTCCAGGACTTTATATAAAGATTTTTTCAGGTCCAGATGTTCGTTCAGCGCTTTGCTGATCTCATAGAGTAGGGTGATCTGCTCGATGCGTTCCATTTTGTGTTGTACTCCTCAAGCGTGTGGGCCTGGAATTCTAGACGTTAAGATACTGTTTTTGGACTGTGTTATCGGTCGTCGCGGTATGACGAATACAGCTTCATCCCTCTAGCCTTGCCAAAAACATTATCTTAACGTCTATATAATAATTAATATTGGTGAAACAACAGGCAGATATAACAAAATTGTAACAAATGGCAAGTGTTAATATTCTGCATATGGATATGGATGCGTTTTTTGCGTCTGTTGAGCAACTCGACAATCCGGACTTGAAGGGTCGCTGCGTTATTGTCGGTGGAAAATCGCAACGCGGCGTCGTGGCCGCTGCCAGTTACGAGGCTCGGCGATACGGGATTCATTCCGCCATGCCCATATTCCAGGCCAAACAGCGATGCCCCAACGTAACGATTGTACCGCCGCGGCGGGCGCGGTATCTTGAAATCTCTCGTCAAGTGATGGACATCTTGCGCGGCTTTTCACCGCTGGTCGAGCCTGTTTCGATTGACGAAGCGTATGTGGACATCTCCGGCAGCCGTCGTTTGCATGGATCCTGTCGCAATATCGCGATGGAGATCAAGCAGTCGATCTACAAAAAAACCGGACTGACTTGCTCCATCGGCGTTGCGCCCATTAAATTTCTGGCCAAGATCGCTTCGGACATGAACAAGCCGGACGGTTTGACCATCATTCAACCCGATCAAGTGAAGGCGTTTATCCACTCACTGCCCATCCGCAAGGTCCCCGGCGTCGGTAAGCAAACCATGAAGGTACTGGCGAGGCTCGGTATTAAAACCCTGGGCCAGGTCAGCAATCTGTCGGAGGAGACCCTGGTCAGGAAGGTCGGCAAATTCGGTCATCGCCTTTTTCTGCTGTCCCAGGGAGATGATGACGCCGCAGTTGTCCCCCAGCAAGCGGTGAAATCGGTGAGTACAGAGACCACATTGTCCAAGGATACGACCGATCGACACCAATTGGCATCTTATCTGCTCCGGCAAGCCCAATCCGTGGCGCACCAGTTGCGGCGCAAAAAAATGCGGGCGCGAACGGTTACCCTTATACTGAAAACGTCAGATTTTCAGCGTCATACACGCAGTTTGACCCTAAATTCGGCATTCCAGAATTCGGATACCATTTATCAGACGGCACTCAAACTGCTCCGGCAATACGCATTGCATCAACCGGTGCGTCTGGTGGGGGTGGGTGCCAGTGGATTGCAGTCGGAGAACCGGCCGGTACAGATGGCGCTTTTTTCAGATGAAAAACATACCGATGAGAATAAGTGGGAAAAGGTGGATCAGGCCGTGGATGCCCTTTCCGACCGCTTTGGCGCAAATACGGTCGTTCGGGGTTCCAGTACGGAGTTAGACCGACGTAAATGAGGCGGTGGCCTCGATAACGGAAATCAGCCTGCCCACAACGGCTTCCGGTTGCAACGCGGTGCAGGAAACGGTTTCCCTGGAATATTTTCGATAAAGCGGCTGGCGTTCGGAGTACAAATCATCGATGGTTTGATCGGGGGCGAAGACCACACCCCGCTTTTCCAAATCCATCAGGCGATGCTTGAGTTGGGCCGGATCGATATCCAGAAAAACGATTAGTCCTAAATTACCCAGATAGGCCATGGCCTGGTGTCGATAGACGACACTGCCTCCGGTGGCGATAACGGTTCGTTGCGCTTCGATCCGCTGAATATAGGATGCTTCCAGATCACAAAACGCCTTCATGCCGCGCGCATCGATGATTTGATGCAAACGGCGCTGTTCGCCGGATTGAATCATCAGATCGGTGTCTATGAACCCATACCCCATTCGTTTGGCCAGCAGCACGCCTACGGTGCTCTTGCCGACTGCCGGCATACCAATGAGGATGATGTTGTCACCGGTTGTTGTTTTCATTTGCTCACATCAAAAATAAAGCGCACACTCCCTTTGATGATGGTGATCAATACCAACCCAAACAATAAAGGAAATATTATGCAATCAAACAGATACGCTGCAACAAGCTTAATGGTCAATGCGGCGATGCGTTCCGTTTCCACTTTCAGGTAAGCGATCAAGGCCTGCACGCCCTTGCCGGCACTGGCCAGGGCCGATTTCAGATCGTTGACCGAGAAACCTGCATCGGTTTTGTCGCTGAAAAAATATTGGTCCAAATGTTCAGGCGAGAGCGTGCTGCCGAGTTCCCGCAGATCTTCATGGGCCTGATCCACCACAGGTCCGGTGATGCGCTGCGACAGTACTGTCGCCCCTGTTATCGATAGCGGCAACAAAAAATAGAGCACCAAGCACAGGCTGGTCCCAAATCGTACCGACCGCTTCACACCCTGGATAAGGCGATCATGTCTGGGAAAGAACCATGATGTCAGGTAATAGCCGATCAATACCAGAAACAGGCCCGCCAGCATCCAGTGATTGATTAACGCCAGGCCCTTGCCCGCGAGCTGCATAAGCACAAGGACACTGCTGCCGGCGAGCGCCGCGCGCCAGGCGATGTCGACATAGTCATATGCGGGCTGAACAACATCGCCCAACTCCAAATGAAATCCCACGCCCACATCGGATCCTTCAACAATAGCCAAACCGCTTTTGATGGTGGAGAGCAACAGAAAGCCCGTGAGTGATTTGTCAAAGGCCTTATCCAAATAGCGCTGATTGGCTTTATCAATACGATCCAGGCCGCACCAATTGAAACCGCGGTCCAACAACCCGGTGGCAGAGACGGCCAGTGCAGCAAGCAATCCGACGATGATCAGCGATTTTTTCAGGACTGAAGGCATGTTAGCATCCTCTGAGCGTTAATTGTTTTTCACATATAGCATTAAATATCAGATCGTTAAAGATAAAAAGGTGTTGCGGTGGACCGTTTGCATGGACTGAATGCCGCTTGACCCGGGATCGGCAACTGCCGTAATACAACACAGGTATAAAGAAACAATATAAACCCGATAATGCAAAGAGATGTTCGGTTGAAAATCTTGTTGGTATATCCCTATTTTCTTGAAGCACGGATCCATGTTGAAGAGATTGCCGCGGTTCCGATGGGTGTATATTATGTCGGGGCGATGCTCAAGGCGCACGGGCACTGCGTTGAAATTGTCAATTGGCACCATCGCCCGGACTCTCAGGATGTTTTGAAAGAAACCTTAATATCCTGCCGGCCCGATGTCATCGGTTTTTCCATTGTGCACGCCAATCGGTGGGGCGGGATCGACATTGCCCGATTGGCCAAACAGATCGATCCGCAGGTTCCGGTGGTATTCGGAGGCATCGGCGCAACATTTCTGTGGCGTCATCTGCTGACCCATTTCACGGATATCGATTATGTGGTTTTGGGGGAAGGCGAGTATGCGTTTCTGAATCTGGTTGAAGCCCTGGAACATATGGAATCCATGGAAAAGATCTCCACCATTCCCGGGCTGGCTCTGCGTATCGGCGATGATATTGTCCGGACCGCAGCGGCTGAACCTGTTCGGGATTTGGATTCACTGCCGTCGCCGGCAAAATATTTTGATTTTCAACATCTGTCCATTACCAGAGGATGCCCGGGGCGATGCCGCTTTTGTGGATCGCCACAATTTTGGGGACGCCGGGTTCGGGCGCATTCCGCTAAATATTTCGTTGATCAATTGATCCTGCTGGTACGACGGGGAGAGCGCTTTTTCTATTTTTCCGACGATACCTTTACGCTGAATTCAGACCTCGTGATCGAGATATGCCGCAAAATTATCGAGGCGGGCCTGGACATTCGCTGGCAAGCCATCTCGAGGGTCAGCGCTGTCAATGATCGCATGCTGCACTGGATGCGCAAAGCCGGCTGTGTCCAGATCAGCTACGGCGTGGAAAGCGGATCAGAGCGCATCCGTCGATTGCTGTGCAAGGACATCGGCACAAAACAGATTGAGCGGGCGTTTGCGCTGACCACCGCCAATGGGATTCTGGCGCGGGCCTATTTTATCTACGGCGCTCCGACGGAGAGTTGGAAGACCATTAAGCAAAGCCTGGAACTGATACGAAGGATCCGGCCGTTGAGCGCGATCTTTTACATTATGACGTTGTTCCCCGGTACAGCGCTTTATGATGATTTCAAGGCGCAGACGGGTATCGATGATGATATCTGGTTGCAGCGCATCGAAGATATCCTCTATTTTGAGCATGACCCGGCAATGGATCAAGCGTTGATACGCGATTTCGGTCATCATTTACGCAGCGCATACCATCAATTGCTGCCGGAATTCGCACAACGGATCGAATTGAAAACGGATCCGGATTTAACGAAATATCAGGCCGGATTCCTTTCCCGGTTGGGCATGACATTTAGCCATGGCGACTATGCTGCCATCAACTCGGCCATCGATACCTCACAGGTCGCCCTTGAGCTGTACAAGCGCGCCCTGAGTCTATACCCCGACCACCGGGCTTACTGGGCAATGGCAATGGTTTATCAACGGCAGGCCCGGTGGGACCGAGCCATCGATACATTGAACAACGGGTTGGCCCACTTCCCGAATAGTGAAGCACTCGCTATTGGCATGGGCGTCAGCCTGATGCGCATTGCGCAATACCACCAGGCCCTGGAGTACCTCCTGCCGCATGCCCGTTCCAAACAAGCAGCGCCATATATCGAACGCTGCCGTCGTGAATTGGATCGTACGAGCGCCCACCACTGAATGACACCATTATTTCTAATTAATCCTTTAGTTTCGAACCGAAATGCCGATCTAGTGAATCAATTGGAGATGGTGCTGTGGTTGTTGTGCTTAAGTGATTTTTGAGAAGATGCTCCCATGAAACGGTTTAGCGATTTTTGTAAGCATACGCATTGCAAACAGTTTATAACTCTGTTTGGTCCACCTTTAATCTGGTGGGCGTTGATATGGGGTGCCGCCGTCTTCTTTTGGTATAACCTGCCGGCATATCGACGCACGTTTGCCCTGCCAATGGGTTTCCTGCTTTTGACCGCAATGGTGGCCACGCTTGTTTCGGCCGTCATTTCGAACCGCCGCCACATGAAAGATCTTCAACGGGTTGAAAATGAATTGAAACGCTTGGAAGAGGAAAAAGCCAGCCTGGAATCCCTTCTGATTCAGACTCAGAAAATGGAGGCGATCGGCACGCTGGCCGGCGGTATTGCCCATGATTTTAACAATATACTCTCCGCTATCCTCGGCAATGTTGAACTTGCCCAACTGGATTTGCCCACCGACAGCGGGATTCGAAACTACCTGGCGCAGGTTCTGAAAGCCACGCATCGTGCCAAAGAGCTCGTCCGCCAGATACTTGCCTTCAGCCGCAAATCAACACCGAAATTCCGACTCATCGATCCCCTGCCCACGGTTGTGGAGGCGCTGGATATGTTGCGGGCAATTCTGCCGGCGACCATAGAGATCCGGTCCGACCTGACGATTCGTGAGGCGCGTATTATGGCTGACAGCACTCAATTGCAGCAAGTAGTGATGAATTTGTGTACCAATGGGGCACATGCCATGGAGAACAGCGGTGGTATCTTGTCCGTGGCCCTCAAGAAGCGTCAGCTGACCGGAGCAACAGCCAAAGATCTGGGCCTTGCCCCCGGCAGCTATATCGCGCTTCGTGTCCGCGACACAGGCCATGGGATAAGTCCGGAGACATTGCAGCGCATCTTCGATCCTTTTTTTACCACAAAGGAAAGCGACAAAGGCACCGGAATGGGATTGGCCATGGTATACGGCATCGTAAAGGCCTGTTCCGGTTCTATTAAAATCACCAGCGAGCCCGGAAAAGGAACGGAGTGTAACGTATTCCTACCCGTCGTCTCCGGCGAAACAAACGCTTCTCGTGAGAGCCATGAACCGCTGCCTAAGGGCCGGGAGTCGATACTTTTTGTCGATGATGAGCCGTTTTTGGTGGATTTGGGCAATCAGCTGCTAAGTCGTCTGGGATATCGGGTGGTTGCATGCAATAGCGGCAAAGAGGCGCTCAAACAAATAGAGGCGAATCCGCACCAATTTAACCTCGTGATAACGGATTATACCATGCCTGGCATGACAGGCGCTCATCTTGCCCAAGAACTTCTCAGAATCCGTGATGACCTGCCAATTGTCATGTGCTCCGGTTACTGCGATACCAAGACGTTTGGGGCTTCATCCCAGAACGCAATTGCGGCCTTTGTCATGAAGCCCCTGACCATTGAGGATTTGGCTTACACTGTGCGGCGCGTACTGGATCGTGCTGCTGCACAAAGCGTGGTGCTGCCGATTCCAGACTGCCGCAGCATCATGCCCAATTGATGCGCTGATCTGTTTTAGTGAATCAGGTTGGCGCCCTTTTCCGTTAACTGAAGAATGGGAATGGGGCCTTTCTTGTACTTTAGCACACCCTTGGCAGCCAGCTGCCGCACCGCCTTGGCAAAATCCTTTTTCTCAAACGTATCCAATACCGGTAGGTATTCATCCTGCAGCCATTTGGCGGGAATTTCGTCATTCGCCTCGCCATCGATGGCTCTGAACTGATCAAGGATATCTTTTTTTATGGCCTTGATATCTCTGCTCATATTGGAACCTTCTCTATATTTTTCAACGCCTTGGCAAGACCAAGCGTTTTTTTAATAATTGATAAGAATAAGTAACATAACGCACGTTTGTCGGTTGGCAAACAGCTATCTTACACGGAAAATCGTACTAGACGGCTCCTTTTAATCCAATGGCTTCGGCTACAGTGCGCATACCCATGATGGTTTCAGTGATCAACTCGGTACGGTCCATGCCCAGCATTTCACAACCTCTGTCGATGATCGAGCGATCAACACCCGCTGCAAATCGCTTGTCTTTCCATTTCTTTTTGACCGACTTGGCCTTTAAATCCAACACACTTTTCGACGGTCGTACCAGGGCGGCTGCCGTTACCAAACCGGTCAATTCATCCACTGCATAAAGCACTTTCTCCAACTCGGAATCGGGTTTGACGTCACTGCATATGCCCCACCCATGGCTGACGACCGCACGGATATAATCCTCGGGCCACTTATTTTCGGTAAGAATTTCGGCGCTTTTTTGGCAGTGCCGATCAGGATACTGTTCGTAATCCAAATCGTGGATCAAGCCGATGATACCCCATTTTTCCTCATCCCGGCCCAGGAGCCGGGCAAAATGACGCATCACGCCCTCCACGGCGAGGGCATGCTTGATCAAGCTGTCGCTGCGGTTATATTTGCGTAAAAGGTCAAATGCGGCTTCGCGTGTAGGAATTTTGTTGTCCATGGGATTGCCCTTTAAAAAGAATTAAAGCTGAATATGCGTCCGGTAGAAAGGGCCGCATCGACCCAATAGCTGCCGACAGGACGATATCAATCAGTTTTTCCGTAGATTTCCTTCAACAGCGCGACATCCGGTGTGTCGTCCTCTTCCTGATAGCGTTTTCTAATGGCGCGCATAATGTTGAAGCGGTTTAAAAAGATCTCGACCAGTTCAGGATCGAAATGAGTGCCGGCGCTCTCTTCTATTTGAGAGAGAATCTCATGTTCATCCCAGGCCTCTTTATAGGTGCGTTTTGAACTCAAGGCATCAAACACATCCGCCAATGCCACAATCCGTCCGAAAAGCGGTATTTCCGTACCTTTTTTCCCGCGTGGCTGTCCGTTGGGCAGACTGAATCCTTCGATTGGTTTGCCGGTCGCATAATCGACATATCCCGGATAGCCATTGCCGTCCCAGCGTTCATGGTGATTCAAGGCCACAATGCCGGCGGCCTCATCGAAATCAGATTGTTTGTTTTGAAACAATCGCGCCCCTTGAATGGTGTGCAGTTTCATTGTTTCATACTCATCGGCACTCAAGCGGGCCGGCTTCTTTAAAATCAGGTCGCTGGTGGCAACCTTGCCAACATCATGCAGCATGGCGGCCATTCGCAGGATATCTCTGGTTTTGTCGATGTCTTTCTCATCCAACTGGCGGCGCAAGGCCCACTGCTCATAAATTTCAACCGAAAAACCCGCCACACGGTTGACGTGTGAGCCGGTTTCGGTGGGATCACGCATTTCCGCCATCCGAATCATACGCAAAATTAGAGCGCGCGTCATTTGAGCCCTTTCCAGAGCAACGGCTGCGATAGCCGCAAAATGATACATCATGCGCTCATCTTTCTCTGAAAAGGTGGTGATGTTGTTGGATGCATTCTGGGTATTGATAATCTGCAGGATGCCCAGTAACTGCCCGCCGCTGTTTTTCAAGGGCAGCGTCAGTATGGATTGGGTTTTGTAACCGACGGTTTCGTCGAATTTTTTACTGAAATGATACGGAAGTGTGGGTTCAAGTTCATATGCCTCGCCGATATTCAACGGTTTGCCGGTGGCGGCCACATAACCGGCGATGCTTTTTTCATCGATGGGGATGTTGAATGTCGAGTAGATGAGCTTTTCACCCGGGGCCAGTTTTTTTTGCAGGGTGTCGTTCTGGGTGTAGGTAAAATGGAGCAAGCTGCCTGTTCGGATATAGATCGAACCGGCATCTGCGTTGACAAACTGGCGGGCGCGGGTCAGAACGCGCTCCATGAGGATGTCCAAATCGTTGACCTGGCTTAACTCGATACCGAGTCGCGTCAGACTATCCAGTTTTTGTTGTTCGCTCAGCATTTCCGGTTCCTGGCAGGTGCCGCGGTGATATCGAGCGCATAGTCAGTGCGGGATTTTCGGCTGCGCTGGAGACCCGGTATGTCGCAAGCACCAGTTACAAAAGCTGTATCCGTGGTTGGGCGTGCTCCGGCTGGCTTTGGACCGGTTGTTTCTTTCGGCATGGCTCAACCACGCCCTGATTCGGGGTACAATTGTACGACTCGCCTGCTGAATCCTTCATGAGCGGCCTGTATCGGCTGCTGCTGTTTATCTCTCAATAACAGGCGCTCCGGGATTATAAGAGTACCGATCCACTGCCAAGCCGTCAAGTGAATTTACGCAATAGGGGTGGTCATCTGGTATAGAACCGTCTACTACTTGCATGTAAACGGATAGAAATGGTGAAAGCAGTACCCTTTTGGGTCGCCATATTGAACCTCGGTGTCTGCCATGCAAGTGCCAATGGCCTCACGCGACACGGTTTCGTAGTCCGGGCGCTGCTCTTCCTGTGATTTGCACGCCATGCAAATCGGCTCATGGTCATATACGGACAGGATGCGCTTGTCGCTCGATTTTAAACTGGCATTGCACCGATGACAGGCTACTGCACACGATAGTTTTTCTTCCCATTGTTCCATGTTTTCATCCTTTCAATATCCACATTTAAAATATAGTTGAACTTAAAGCAAAACCAGATAAGGTGCAATATGCTCTCTGCCGAAGGCTGCCCCGGTCACATGTGTCTGGACACGTAGTTGGTTGTTTTAAAATATATTACATATGCAAAGGATTGCCATTGACCCTCATCAACATCACCGCAATTGCCATAGCGTTGGCCATGGATGCATTTGCGGTGGCCATCGCCGCCGGTATTTCCCTCAAGCAGATCAGTTTTCGCCAGAATTTTCGCCTGGCATGGCATTTTGGACTATTTCAGGCCATGATGCCTGTCATCGGTTGGAGCGCCGGCTTGAGCTTTCGGGATCTGATTGTGCGGTATGATCACTGGGTTGCGTTTGTTCTGCTTGTTTTTGTTGCTCAGGGGATGCTGCGGCAGGCATTTAAAACCGAACAAGAGCGATCTGAGGCAAAAGATCCCACAAGAGGTTTGACCATGGTGATGCTTTCGGTGGCTACCAGCCTGGATGCACTGGCCGTCGGTCTGAGTCTTTCTCTGATCAACATTTCAATTTGGATGCCGGCCGCCATTATCGGCCTTGTGGCCTGTACCTTTACAACTTTCGGATTGCACTTGGGAAAACGTCTCGCCAACGCAGCCAGGTTGCGTCGATGGGCGGACGCCTTGGGAGGTGTCGTATTGATCGCCATCGGTCTCAATATCTTGCGGGAGCACGGTGTGTTCGACAGGTTGTGGCCTGTTTAACTATTTTGAATTATTTCATTTCACGGCCATTATTTTTCGGCAATCCGAAAAACGGAGGTCAAGTCAAGCACCGGATGTTCCATGTCATCGAATACCGTTGCACTTCCGTATGAAACAGGTCCTATGGGCTTTAAAATTTTTGCTTTGGCTGTTACGATGCCTTTCTGTACCGGGGAGATAAATTTGCTTTGTATCTCGATGGTATCGAAATGCGTGCCGGGGGGCAGCAGGCTTTTAACCGCTATGACCACCGCCGTATCGGCCAGGCTGACCAATGCCCCGCCGTGCATAACACCCGCGCCCTGCGCAAAATCAGAGACGAAGGGCATGCGCAGCATGGCTCTGCCGTTCGCAGCATCAACGATCTCCATCTTCAGCAGCCGTTCAAACGGGGCACAATCAATCCATTTATCCATTGGAATACTGTGAGGGCTGGTCGTGTTCATGGTAATCGTCCTTACGAATACGAGATCTGTTTTTTTGGATGGGGACTAATTCGTGTCCATCCACAAATGGATGGCAGTCTTTAGATTTTAGGTGTAAGCATAAAAAATTAAAATAATCGGTTTGGCTAAAGCCCTACACCTTCATCCAGAAAAGGGCTATGTCTGGATGGCACTAATTATATGCCTTGGCCCACGGCACTTTTGACGACAACTTTTTTTCGACCTGTTCTTGTTCATGGGTATGGCTGGCCGCTGACGTTTCCGACCCGACGGCCATCCGGTTGCAACGGTCTCCAAACAATTCCGTCATGGCGGTGTTCAGTTGGGTTTGCAAGGCCTCATAGCTGAAATATTGCCAGGCGATGTTGTAATTGTGTGTCGTTACCTGGTCTCGCAGTCGTTTTGAATCGAGCAAACGGTTGACCTGCGCAACGGCTTCGCCTGTCAGAAAACCATCCATGGTAACCACATTGAATCCGAGTGGTTCGATATCCTTTATAAATGTGGCATACCGATTGACCAGCAGCGGCCGTTTAAAATAAACGGCTTCCAGAAAACCGTTTCCAAAGCCTTCATACAGGCTCGGATAGGTGACAAAATCCGCTCCCGGATAGACATCCCACAAGGAAAATTGGGGGTAACGGCACGTATCGGCACCCCATGGATCGCAAAGATGAGTCTCGACAAAAATGAGGTCCACCGCTTGTGAGTGCGCATAATCACTCAGCCAATCGGCGTAATCGAACCCCTCGTCTCCGGCCTGGTGGGAGATCACCAGTTTGCATTTGCGGTCTGGCCGATCCAGTGCCTTTACTAGGTTGATCGCATGTTCGATGCCTTTACGCTGCACCACGCGTGTCGGTTGCAGGATCATGATCTCGTCGGGACCGATGCCCACGTAGTCCCGGAAGGAACGGGCGATCTGCCGATCGACCACGGGTGGATTCTGATAGTCGATGACGTTGGGAACGATGATCGAAGAAATGCCGCAGCGGCGCGCCAGCTCTTCGCGGGCCGTCGAATTGATCACCGTGTGCGCGATATTGGTCAGGCGGGGAGGGAATGCCATTTGCAGGTAATCGCCGACGGCATTGTGCATGTAGCGTTCGCGTTCCCAGTAAAAGTCATGATGATGGGCTATGGTCGGGATTTGCGTTTCCGCCATGAATTCAGACAGCGCCATCCCCAATGAAACATGCATGGGCAGGCAAAGCACATTTTCCGCAACCAACATTTCGATGTGGTACTTCTGGACGAAACGGTACAGGTGTTTTTTAAGAATCCGGCGCTGGGTGTGAATCAACGCTGATACCTGGGCGGCGCGTTGGGTTTGCCCGAAAATCGCCGCGTTGATCTTTTGATTGGTGGGATCGCTAAAGTGCGCTTCAGGTGCCAGGTAACTCGTCGCCGGGTAGCGCTCAAGTTCGCCCGCAAACCAGAAACAGTTGTATCCATTGCGCGTAAACACCTGGGCCCATTTGCTGGCTTCCAAGGTGACGCCGTCCGTACCACTAAAACGTGTTGAGATAAACCCGATATTCATAACATCCACTTCCACTCTGCCAATGTGAGATCAGGCCTGATCCATTCCAATTGGGTATCTATTGTCCAATATCTTCCGGAATTAGCCTATAACCAACGCCTATGCAATAGACGTGCACGAAACGACTCTCAGGAAAAATATTCGCAATTTTTTAAATTATCCATTATATTAGGTGGGTTGCAGATTTTTTCGCAGAAATAGGGGTTTTTTGCCGATTGGAATGTCTATGTAGTAAAGTATTCATTGAATAATGACATTTACCGGATTAGGAACTTTTTTTCACATTTGAATAGGATTGTGCCCCGTTTGATCGCATAACCATGGTCTGCAGGCATTCACTGCCGACCCATTGATGATGGATTGATGCGTATTATTGCCCCGGCGAACCACAATCGGAGATGTTTCGGGTAAAATCGCTTTCACGCTTCTTATTGTTTACCTCATCCTTTTGTAGTTTGTAGGTGCTTTAAGATTGTTGTGTTGGGTGTTGTTCGTGTGTCATGAAAGTTTTAATTTGATAGCCA
>JASFGJ010000005.1:0-17932 GCA_050123815.1 Desulfobacteraceae bacterium | reverse complement strand
AATCATTGATGCCGAGAACCCCCACATACAGGTCCGCTTCACCCACGGAAACAGCGGTCAGCCCCTCCAGAGGGGTATCGACCATATGCGGCTTGATCGCAGGATGTTCGGCCATGGCCCTTTCCGCTGAAGAATACCCCTTGACCAGTGCCACTTTATGGCCGGCCATATCCTCGGGGCCGTCGATGGTCTGATCGTCTTCCCTGGCCATAATCACCAGCGGTGTGGGGATGTAAATTGTGCTGAACCGCAGATAGGCCTCCCGTTCACTGGTCTTTACGGCCGTAACCACGACATCCAGCGATCCATTGCGCGCACCTTCTAAGATTTGGGGCCAATTCAACCCCGGAACGACCGTCATGTGAAGGCCCAGGTGCCGACCCATCAATGTGACAAAATCCATTGCCAGTCCAAGGTAGGAACCGTCCTCATCCCTAAAACTGTAAGGCGCGTAGGCCGGATCGACGCCGATTCGGATAACCGGGTGAGCCTTGAGCCACGCTCTTTCCTCGGATGTCAGCGGCACTGCGCGTATGTCATCCTTGAATCGTCTTAAAAATTGAGTGCCGTTTAAATAAGTGGAGATGATTTCGTGATACACCGAACCGGGATCGTTTTTCAGGTTTTTCAACCGGAGATCCACCCGCGCAAGGAGCGAACGACCGTACGGGTCTCCTTTCGCAGCTGCAAATTTAAGCTGAACGGGATTGAACAATAAGGTCGATTTTACGATATCGTGATTTTTTTCGTTCAAGGCGCCATACAAGCGGTTGACGACACCGGCGTCCGCAGCAGCGGAATCCAGCAGTCCGAACACCTCATCGTAGCTGTCCGCTTCAATGTAAGTCAGGTCAAGATCGAATTTCGATGCGAGCTTTTTAATGCCGTCGCTTCCTTCCGTATGGATGCTCTTTCGCATGACGGCAACGGTTTTTCCGCGCAGGTCCATAAGGGATTGAATGGCAAATCCGTTTTTCGTGTAGACGGTCCCCCAATTGAGGAAAACGGTTTCATCGGAAAAATCGTAGCGCTTGTTTCTTTCATCGGAATAGGCCACATCCACCATGAGATCGATTTCGTTTTTCTCGAGCCTGTCCAGGCATTGGACCCATGTTCCGAAAACATATTCCAGCCGCCACCCCTCTTCATAGGCAATGGTGTCGAGAATATCGGGAAAGATGCCGACAACCACACCTTGAGGGTTGGTGTATATCTTGGGACGGTTTTCGTAGGCACCGACCCGAACGGTCAGCGGTTCACCGCACCATCCATGGCAAATGGAGAGACCGACGAACAAAAGCGCGACCAACACTAAACGGATAGACGCTAAGGCGCCAACAATTGTGATGGTCCGAAAGGTTCCGACGCTTTTTCCTATAGACACTATCGGGTTCATATCGCCGCCTCGATAGATTTGGATAGAAGAACTTTTAATAAAACATAGCGCTTTTTAAAAATGTACAAGCACTCTAATGCTCAGAAACGGCATTGATAAAGGGACAGTATGACTGTTTTGTTTCTGCTAACTGATGAGTCTCTTTTATTTATATAAAATGAGACCTTTTTTGTCAAAATATTCCGGTTGATTCGAGCGTCAAAGAAGCCGTCACCTGAGACCCTTTTTGACACCATCGCAACCAGCGTCTGCCAGGGTCATCGATATAACGTCGAGGATATCTTTTTCATCATCGATTAAAAAATGCGCCAGTTCAAGGCATCAAAAAGCGTCAACCCTATCCTCAACCATTTAAAACGGCTGGCGTGACGGGCGGCATGTTTCAATGCTTGCATGGCGTTGGGCGCTATTTGTAAATCGTATTATAAATTAATGTGGATAGCTCCTCGATGTTATAAGGTTTTTGTAGAAAGCCTTTAATCCCCAGCTCTTTTAGCTCGTTGTATAATTCTTCCTGCATGTGTCCAGAGGTCATTATCACCTTTGCTTCTGCATCAATCTCTTTTATTTTTATCAAAGTTTCTTTTCCTGATATTCTCGGCATGTTCATATCGAGGAGTACGGCATTGATCCTTGGATGAAATGACTTAAAAGCATCAATGCCTTTGATCCCGTTTTCCGCGGAAAGGACATGATACCCACATGCTTTCAGAATATTTTCCGCAGTAATCCTCACATTGTCTTCATCATCGATAACAAGAACCGTTCCGCTACCTTTGGAGAGTTCATTCCACGAATTGCGGTCCTTTTGAAAAAAATCGTCTGTACCGGCAGCCGGAAGATAGAGGTTGAAGCGCGTACCCTGCCCGAGTTCGGAATTGACATTGATAAAACCGCGATGTTCCTTAATAATGTTATACGTTATAGCGAGACCCAGACCGGTCCCTTCCCCTTCACTTTTTGTGGTATAAAAAGGGTCAAAAATCTTTAACTGTGCTTCAGGACTCATGCCGACGCCTGTATCCGTTATCTGGATTTGATAATATTCGGTCCCCGAATCAGCATCCTGGTTCATTTGACACAAATGTGTATCTGCATAAACTTTATTGATATTGATACTGAGCGTTCCCCCCTGCGCCTCTTTGCTTTCCCTCATTATGGTCATCGAGTGGGCGGCATTTAGACAGACGTTCAGAAGCGACTGCTCTATCTGTAAACTGTCAGCCAGCACAATTGGCCTGTTTTCAAATAAATTCACAGAGAGTTCGACTTTCTTGTCAAAAGAATTTTCAGCAATGCCGACAATGTTGCGGATAAGCACATTCAGGTCCACCTTTTCTAAAGATGGCTCGTTTTTCCTGGATAGCGATAAAAGCTGTTTTACCAAGTTTGACGCCCTGTATGACGATTGGGTTATTGTTTCAATATATTTTTTTAATTTCGTAAAATCGGCATTGTTTGTCTTAAGCTGTAGCTGGATCAAATTAATAGAGCCGATGATCACTGAAAGGATATTGTTAAAATCATGTGCCAGTCCTCCCGCCAGTGTCCCGACTGTTTCCATCTTCTGAGCCTGAATAAGCTGATGGCCCTTTTTTTCCAGTTCGGTTTTATCTTCAATTCGTATCACAACGTCGCTGTTTTTTTTATGCGCCAAAGGAAAAAAGGAAATATCAAGGTATTTTCTGCCTTTGTAGTTGACTTTTTCCTTCAAAATACTCTGCGGTTCCCATTTTTCCAGAACGGCACCGATCCGTTCTTTGTAGTTTTTTAAAAACGGTACGAGCTGCCATATATCTCCCGATACTGCTTTTTTTGCAGTAATTTCTGTAAACTGTTCGGCGGCGCTGTTCCACTCAATGACCTTTCCTTCTGGATTGATAGATATTAATATTGATGACTGGGCGTTAAAAAGATTTTTAAAATAGTTGCGCGCATTCGTAAGCACGGTTTCGGCCTTTTGCCGCTCCAGCGCACTACAAATGATTTCTGCAATTATCTTGATAATTCGCATGTCCTCAACCGAAGCGTGATCTATTTCTTTGATGAATTTTAAGATCAGGAAACCTTTGATCAGTTTTCCGAAAAACATTGGGACGATAATAACTGACTCAAGGTTCATTGCACTCCAGTATTGTTTCTCCAACTCCGCTTCATTCGGGAGATCTTCAATTGACGACATATATACTATTTCAGGTGCTTGAAACTGGCTGCTCAACCATGGAAAATCCTCGAAGGATATTTCTTCCTTATCGTTATCGTAGTTGCAATCTAATCTTTTCTTCCAGGCCATTGCTTTCTTAAAGCTCTTTTCGCTCTCATTAATAATATAAAGCACACACCTGTCGGCATCCACAAGGTCTCCTATTGTGCCGACCGCTTTGTTGATTTCATCCATGGTTTTGGATATTGGCAGGGAAATAAAACGCTTTGACATTTCGGCAGCAAGCTTTTCCATCTCAATTCTACGGCGAAGCTTCTTTGTCATTACATTGAAGGAATTTGCCAAAATACCCAGCTCGTCCTGAGTATCAAGATGAATTAATTGGCTAAAATCGCCATGGATGATATTCTTAGTCCCATTAACGATTGAAAGAATTGGCGATGTAATGCTCTTTGAAAATATGTATGCCATGAAAACCGAGATAGCAATTGACATAAGTGTAATGAGGCTTAGGAAAAGCAAAGAACGGTTCCTTACCGAATAGAACTTCTCCTTTTGGATTCCAACCCCCAGGTAAAAACGATTATTGTTAATATCAGATATCCTGCTGAACTTATATAGAAAATCCTTGCTATTGATTGTGAGGTTATAAAATTTGTCTAAATCGATACTGTTGTTGTCACCGATACTGCTGATAGGAAAACCGGATGAGACATTGTGAATTTTCCCGTTTGAATAGACGATGGGTTTCTCGTTATCTGCAAAGATAATAGCTGCATCAACATCTTTGTGGATTTCCTCTACAAGTGAACCCTTCCTCATATCGTTGACATCATTACTCAGCAGATGCCCCGCAAATAAAAAGCCGATGTGCTTATTGCTGTATGAAAAAATTGGGGACAGGCAGAGTATCGAGTAAACTTCAGCAGAGCGGTCCGATGTAATCTCTTCGATTTTCAGTAATTCATGTGATGTTATCAAACCAGAGTATATTATTGTTTCTTTTTTAAGCGCAAGTTCAAGAAGCTTCTTATCGGCAACCGGTTCATCAGGCGTATCAAAATAGTTCTTATTCCCGCTGACTATCAGCCGCCCCTCTTTGTCAAGCACTGAGAGAAAGCTCAGGTTTCCGGTTTTGATCAGGTTTTTCAGGTGGCTTGCTATGGGTGGATAGAGGAGAAGTCCGAGATTAATAATAATAATGTTATCGCTTGCGGCAGACCGAGTTATTTTTTCAATTTCGTTTTTCTTCTTATCATATAAGAGGATTGCCGTTTTTAATTTGTCTTCAATGTTATCTTTTGAGCTCTCTATTATCGATGTGTTTACATATGTTAGTGTGAAAATGGATCCAAAAACAATCGGGATGGACGCCACAATAAAAAACAGGATCATTATTTTGACCCTGAGGCCCGATTCATTAAATAATATTTTTAAAAACGGTTTCATTTCAATAAATATCCAGGATGGTCGGCGGATCTTCTTTTGCCTTATTTTTATATTAATATGCTCATATTTCAAGAAAAAAAGGCTGTGAAGGATCCAATTGCCATTTGCATAAAAGGGGCATGCCGGCAGATACCAGTTTCATATGACGGCAATATACTGCTATTGTGGCTTTGAAATTGATCTTTCGGATATTTAATGGATATTAAAATAGTGTTTGATAATTTCATGGTATGGCTGTATTTTTTTCATATAAACTTAAAGTGATACGGTCTTAAAACCAAACTCCTTATATGGGCTGTCGCTCCGAAATCATATTACCCGCCTAAAGGGTGAAGATGATGAATGTAAAGGTGCCTCTTTTTGTATTTATGATAACCTTATGTATATCCTTTCCAATGAAAGTACAGGGTATAGCAGGTGAAGATCATGAGGAAGCCTGCGGGTTTATTAAAGACAAATATGATGTGATGATCATTATGGATACGATTGATGATTGGTCATCGGGTATAAGGAACGGTTTTAAAGATGGCTTGAGCAAAGCCCTTGCCGAGAGTCAAAGATCAGTCAATTATACGGTAATCGACACCCAATTAAAAAAAGAAAATGTGCCGGGCATTATTCAAAAAATCAAGTCTATGCAACCCGATCTTATTTGTACCATTAATTTTCCCACAGCTTTTTCAGACATAATGATTACCCAGAAACTCAAGGGACCGGAATATAAATTTGTATCTGAAAATTGTGTACCGATAGAATCGGGCACCATCCAAAGTTGGAAAAAACCGGGGGGAAATGTCACCGGTGTTGGGGTCTTTATTCAGATGAATTCGCCCATCAGATTAATAAAAAAATTAAATCCAGAAGCTGATAAGCTCGTTTTCTTTACATGGGACCAGATGGAACTTGCCAATCAATGGTTCAGGGAGGAGGTCTCCAGGGCTGCAAAGGAGGAGGGTGTTCAGCTTGTTACTTTCAAGACATTAAAGCACCATGAAGAGGCAATAGAATTTCTGTCGAAATATTCACATAAAGGCATGGATTATTTTGCCATGCCGGGAATTTCGGTATTTGTAAATAAAGAAGGGGAGTTTATCAATGCCGGCGTCGTTGAAAGCAAATGGATAAGAGAGAACATGAAAATAGGTCTTACATCATTTGATGAAAATGACATAAAGTATGGCAAACTCGCCGGGACCTGCGTCATATGGTATGATATCGGGGCACAACTGGCAGAAAAAGGAATAAGGATACTCAAGGGAGAAAATCCCGGTGATATACCATGGGATTATCCGCGAAAATATAATATTATCATTAACAGGAAGCGGGCGCAGGATTTAGGTGTCACCATACCCCAGGATATTATCAATGCTTCCTACCGGATTTATACTGATTATCATGGCAGCTATATCGGACAGGGCAAGTAGATTATCACAAATTCACCTGCCGATAATCCAAAAAAGAATGCGACGGGTGGCACCGGCAAGAATTGCCGGTGGCCGAAGGCCAGGAGGTCTTCAATGAGTTCAAACCGGGTGTGCAATTGCGCCTCTTGTTGCTGCGCAACCCAGGCAACGAGTTGCCTGGGCCACCCGTCACCCGTGGGATGTACAGCAATTCTCGGTGAACATGATCTGGCGATTGGGAGCGGCGTCTCGCCGCGACATTTATGCTATGCGAGGGGCATCATTTACTTTATAAATGAAGAGAAACACCGTTTAAAAACGCGGCAGAATAAGCTTTCAGGATTCGTTTCAGTTCATCAACAATCCTGCCCGCTTTGGCAAAGTCCCGGGATTCGGCGAGTTCCGCCCCTGCCCGATCCAGCAAGGCGGTAGATACGTCAATGATGACGGTGCAGATCAGGTCGAGGTCTTGTCCGTCCGGCAAGGCCCCTCGTTTTTTGAAGGCCTTCGCAAGTTTATCAGCCAGGTCGACATTAAATTGCTCATCCAGCAGCCGGAGTTCAGGGCTGGATTGCATTGCCTTTCGAATGGAAAGGATCCCGGGTTGTTCGATGACCGCTTTGAGAAAAGAATCAACGGTCACCTCCAGGGCCTTTTCCAGGTCGACATCCGGATTTGCGATTAAAGCAAAATTGTCGATATACTCCGACTGCTTTAGCGCCATTGTCTGGGCGAGAGCATATATCACCGCCTGTTTGTTTGGAAAATACCGGTAAACATTTCTTACCCGGATCGATGCGCGTTGCGCAATACGCTTGGTCGTCAATGCATCAGACCCGATCTCGTCAAGCAGTTGGGCCGCTGTGTCGAGAATCAACGCTATCTTTTCCTTGGCCCGTTTCTGGGTCGGGTTTACCCGTAGCGTCAAAGCGTCGTTCTTATTCATTGGTTCCCCTATCAAAGATATCAAAAAGGAGCATCGCTCCTTTTTTATTGACAGACAGCGCCCCCAACGCTTAAAAGGGAGCAATACTACCTTTTTCGGACCATACATTAATGTGACGGAGATTGCAAATGAAAGTGCTTGCATTGGGCGGCTGTGGCGAAATGGGGCGCTATGCGGTTAACACATTGATCCAAAGCAATAACTGCAGCAATGTGATCATTGCCGATATCAATGAAGAGAATGCGAAAAATGCCGCCGCAGAGTATGGCCGGAAGGTCTCCTGGCTGAAAATTGACGTAACCGACCGCCGGCAGCTCGAAAAAGCGATGTGCGGCGTGGACGTAGTCATGAATACGGTTGGGCCCTTTTACAGGTTCGGCGTGCATGTTTTGCGCGCCGCCATAAAAGCAAGGTGCCACTATTTCGATATCTGCGATGATTGGGAACCAACACTGGCAATGCTGGAACTGGACGCTTCGGCCAAAAAGGCCGGCGTGACTGCAGTGGTGGGGCTGGGCGCCACTCCGGGTGTCGGCAACCTGCTGGCAGTCAAGGCAATGAACGCGTTGGAGCGGGTAAAAGATGTTCATATCGGCTGGAATATCGAATGTGCCGTATCAGAACCACCGGAGAACGGCCGTCCTCTTGGAAAGCTCAGCGCGCCCGATTACAAGCCCAACAGCGCAAAGGTGCATGGTGTACATCAGATCACCGGCAAGATACGTGTGCGCAAATGTGGCCGATATGTCGATGAAAAACCGCTCAAGGCGGTAAAGATAGACTATCCCGCCCTGGGGTGCGGAACGGCGTGGTCCATCGGACATCCCGAACCGCTGACAATGCCGCGCTACTTTCCTGAAATTAAAAACAGCCTCAACCTGTTTGCCGCGCCCAGAAAACTGGTCCGTCAGCTCCGTTTCGTCTGCTTTTTGGTCAATTTAAAGATCGTTTCCGTTCACAGGGCCGCCATCATGTTTGAAAAAGATGAAATAAAACATAGACGATGGGAGAACGAGGCGTTGGATTGGCGGTATAAGGTCCCCCGCGGGGAAATTCCGTTGCCGGTTTTGTTTGCCGTTGCTTATGGTGAGCGCGAGGGAAAACCCGCTGCCGCCGCCGCGACCATTCGCTCCGTGCCTCCCGGCAAAATGGGAGGCGCGACCGGTATCCCCCTTGCTGTGGGGATTTTGATGCTGGCCAACGACAACATCGATCGGAAGGGGGTTTTCGCGCCCGAAGGCGGCATCGATCCCGATCTGTTCTTCGATGAAATGGCATTGTTTTGCGAGCCGTCGAAATCCAACGCGGACGATTTGATTTTGGTTACCCGATCGTGGGAAAACACCAACCCGGATCTTTTCCCATGAGGCGCGGGGCAACCATCGGGCTCAGTTGCAGCCGGACGGGGAAAAGCGGCGCTAACGTGAAACGGAAACCCGAAGGACTTTCTCCTGTACCTCCATACGGATGCACTGCTCTGCTTCGAGCACTTGCAAATGGGTATAGGCCTCCGATATGGCCAAGTAGAGATCCAGCACGAAGGCTCCGCCGATCAGGCCGGGAAAGAGCCTGCGGGCAATCTCGTAGACACTCAGGCCTGCGGATCTTTTTACGATGTCGACAAGTTGGCTCTGACGCTGACGGAACCATTTGCGATATCGCCTGTGAATTGCGTGAAAATCCCTGATCTGGGCGCCGTGGGCCGGATAGATGATTTCGGGATCCAATGCTGCGATGACCTCGAGGCTCTTGTAATACTCCGCTTGACTCCGGCGGACAGGCAGCGGCGCGCTGCTTTCCAGCATGGGCAATGCGTTGGGTGTGATGTGCCCCAGAATGTGATCGCCGGGAAACAGCACTTTTTCTTCCGGCAGAAAAAGGCTGATCGATCCACGGGTGTGGCCGGGCGTGGCCACGACGATGGCCTCATAATCTCCCAATTTCAAACGGTCTCCATTTTCGAGGGAGTGGTTCACACGACAGGCGCGGGTCAGCCGCTGGCTCCAGAACAACATGACCAGTATGGCCAGACGCAGAGGAGCCGGCGTTCCGGTCAGCCCCAAAAAGCGGCGGTAGGCCTTTAACGGTGCATCGCCGCCTGCCTGGATCGCTTCGATCTCGTCGCGGTGGGCGCAAACAGCCAATTGCTCGCCGCAATGTTTTGCGATGGTGCGCACCCCGCCCTGGTGGTCCATGTGGCCGTGCGTCAAAACGATGTGCGTGATATCCGCGAACGTCAACCCCAGGCGGACCATCTCTTTTTTCAGCCGCCGGACAGTCAAGCATGTGCCCGTATCGACCAGGGTGACATTGCCGCAGCCCCAAAAGAGGTAGACATTCACCGGCCCGGGCTTTTTGCCGAACATGGGCAGACGGATACGGGCGATGCCGGGATGCAGATGCTCGATGGTCACCGGTCCGACCCCGGAACTTCTTTAAGCCACGCGGCGACATCGGGCACCAACTCCTCGACCCGCCTGGTCATGACCTGATGCGTCCTGTTTTTCATGAGATTAAACCGCACCCCTTCTCACCGCATGGCATCGAGAAACTTAATCTTCTTCACCGGCGCAATCCCCATCAACGCCTGCAACTGCTTGGCATCCCGGAAGCGCTTTTCCTGGCCGAAATCCTTCATGTAGCCGACGCCGCCCAACACCTGGATGCCGTCGGTGGTCACATGGCACGCCATCTCCTGAACATGCAGGGCCGCAGCGCGGGAGCGGGCTTGCCAACCGGCAATGCGGCCATCCACCGCCGCGCAGGCCTGGGCCACGACCATTTCCGCGTTGCTGATCTTCACGGCCATATTGGCCAGGATCATCTTGACCTCGGACCACCGGATAATGGGCTGACCGCCCTGCTCTCTTCTTCGGGCATATTCCAGGGCCTGGCTGAAAGAACCTTTCATGACGCCCAGAGACATGGCCGCGGCGGCCGCGTGCAGGCGATCGGCCATTTTATCAAAATAGAACGCCCCTTCGCCCTCCCGGCCGACCGGCATCCCTTCCACCTGAACCAATTCCAGGTCCACGGCCGGGCAGGCGCGCAGTCCGAGACTCAATATGGAATCGCTTTTGCGGATACCGGCATCTTCCAGATCCACCAGAAAATAGGAAAAGCCTTCGGCGCCCTCTCGCTGCGCCGGCACCAGGGCATGCCTGGCCAGACCGCCCAGCACCATATACTCCATTTGGCCGGAAAGCAAATAACGACCGCCGGCTGTCCAAGCCTCGGCCAGATGCTTAACCTCCGAAGGGTTGTTGAACACGGGCAGGGCAACCAAAAAGTCGTTCGCCGATTCACCGGCGCAGATGCGCTCCAAATGGTCGGTGCTTCCGGCGTGCTGCATGAGCTGCTGGGCGGCGACCGTGGTAAAGATAATGCCCCCCAGACTGCTGTCCGCCCGGCAGATGTTCTCAAGAACAACCGCAAGGGCGCTTGCCCCCATCTGCATGCCGTTGAGTGCTTCGGGCAGCATCAGATGGAAAAAGTCCAGATCGAACGCCTTTTGAACCACATCTGAAAAAAAGGGGCCGTAAGGGTATCTGTCGTTCGCCTCCCGGTCAGGCGTCAGCTGTCCGGCGGCAAACTCAGCGGCCGCCTCAGCCACCATTTGTATCTCTTTTGCCCCATGGGCGGCTTGTGCCCGCGCTGTTGCCGGAAAACCGGCACCCGTTGTTTTGTCACCGGTCATGGGGCCTCCTTTTGGGCAACCTGCTTGTTGATGCGTCGCCGCTGTTCTCGTGCTCGAATACTTTCACTGCAGGCATGTTGCGCGCCAACAGACATTTGAACAGGTTCATCCGGTTCAGTTGATTGGTGCCCTCGTAGATCTGCAGCAGCTTGGCATCCCTGAACATCTTTTCGATCTTCATGTCCTGGCGCAGGCCGGCCTGGCCCATCAGTTCAACCGCCATGTGGCAGTTTTTGACGCCGGCATCGGTGGCGGCAAACTTGGCCAGCGAGCCCCATCCGGAGATACGCTCAAATTCGTTTGTGTTTTTCCTGATCAGGTAGCGTTTGCGCAACAGCCGCGTGGTCGTTCCGAGTTGCATCAACGGTGCGACCACCTTGTCGGCCACCACCTGCGGCAGCCATTTGAGGCAGTAGTAAATGGGCTTGAACTGCAAAAGCGCGAACATGCCGTACAATCCGTTGGCATAGTTGGCCTCCACATAGGTGAGCCGCGCCGCAGCGGCATTTTTGTACATCTCCGCCAGCATGCTCTGGGCCCACTCGTGATTGATCAACAGCTTGCCGTCCACCTCGGTCTTCATGGCGAAATCGAGCGCACATTCGTAAGCGCCGCGTGCGGCGCCGGTGCCGAAGGCCCCGACCCCGGCGCGGGAAGCGGCCAAGGTGTAATCCAATATGCGTGCGCCCGCTTTTCCGGGGAGCAATTGCAGTTGCCGACACTGATCGGGCGTCAGCAGGGCCAGCGCGTCGGGAACAAAACACTCGTTGAAGATCAACTCGCCGGCCGGGCATCCTTTAACCCCCATTTTGCGTTCCTTGCGGCCGAAACGGAATCCTTCCGTGCCGGTTTGAACCGCCAGTATCACGATATGCTCCGAAGCCTTCCGCGCATCGGCATAAGCGATGAGGATGTGCCATTGGGAGAGATGAGCGTTGGAAATAAACACCTTGGTGCCGTTGACCACATAGCCGCCGGGGACTTTTCGGGCGATACAGGTGATGTTGCCCTGGTCGGTCAACGCCGTCTCCTCGACATCGGTGCCGGCATCGGGTTCGGTAACGGCCGTGGACATCAGGCACGGCGCTGCCTTTTTTTCGCCTTGGCGCACCGCGCGGCAGAGCCGGGTGATCAGCCCGATATTCCAGGTAGAAAAGACCGTGGCGACGGCCAAATAGTGCACCCCCACCAGATTGGCAAGCGCCAGACATTCGGACGCGGTCTCTTCCAAAAAACAGGATAGCGAGGGCAGGTTGTAGCCCCGGCCGCCGAACGCTTTGGGGATCCACATGGTGTAAACTCCCCACGCATTGGCCTTTTGAACGAACTCCCAGGGCAGATATTCGGGATCCTGCTGCATGTGGCGGTCCAGCGCCAGCGTGTAGGGTTTCATCACCTTTGCTTTGAACTTCCTGGCCATGGCAATCACCTCGCGCGTTTCCGTGATCATGCCTTTGGGCATGCGCGCCGTGGCGTTCAGGCTGCACATGATATCATCAAGGTCGGGTTCCGGACCCGTCGGCGGATGGATTGGCGACGTTAACGGCATGAATCCTCTCCTTGCAACGCATCATATGTATCTTGCGTAATCCCTTCCCGAGCCAGAGCGCCTTTAATGATGCGGTGGGTATTGGTTTTGGGAAAGGCCTCCACCAGACGAATATAGCGGGGCAGCGCATATTTGGCCAACCGCTCCTTGAGATAGCGCCGCAGCTCAGCCGGATCGATCCGACGGCCGTCGACCGGCTTTATCGCCGCCATGATCTCCTCTTCGCCCAGCTCGGAGGGCACGCCGTAGACAGCCACATCCTCCACGGCTTCGTACTGCATGATGACGTGTTCCACCTCATAAGCCGATACGTTTTCTCCGCCTTTGCGCATGGACTCGGTGTTGCGGCCTACAAAATAGAGATACCCGTTGCGGTCGCGCTTGACGATGTCGCCGGTATGGATGAAGCCGTTTTTGGATTTGCGCCTCGATGCCTGAGGGTTTTTGTAGTACTCCACCGGCGGCTGTTTGCTGCTGATCTTAAAAAGCAGCTCACCGGGCGTCCCGTCCGGAACGTCCCTGCCCTTTTCATCCACAATGCGGATCGATTTTGCACTGGCGGGCCTGCCCAGCGACCCGGGCGGGGCGGTCCCCACGTTCAGAATACTCTTGCCGCCGCCGTCCACCGCGCCATATACTTCGAAGAGCGTCACGCCAAACCGCTTTTCAAACGGCTCCCACATATCCAGCGGGCATGCCGCCGAGAACACCACCCGCACGTTGTTCTGCCTGTCGGTTGATCTTTCGGGCTGTTTCATCAGAATGGGGATGATGGTGCCGATGGTGTTAAATACGGTAGCATCATATCGGCGCACCGTATCCCAGAAACGACTGGCCGAAAATTTACGGGACAGGGCAATGGTGCATCGGACCGCCAGGGACATGGTCACGGTGATAAAAAGCGCATTGCCGTGGCACAGAGAAAGATAGGTATAATAGATATCGTCGGGGCGGAAAAAGAGATGGCCGCCCACGGCCAGTTTTTGCACGCCGCTGGTGTTGTAGCGATAGACAACCCCTTTGGGGCGCCCGGTCGTTCCCGAGGTGTAGATAATCAGGCACAAATCTTCAGGGTCGTGGCCCACACCGGGACACTCCTGTCGATGGTCGTAGGCCTTGCTCAAGCGCGCCATCCCTTTGGGCCATTTTACACCGGCAGATTCCGGCTCGACGTCGTTGACAATGATATGCCCGGTATCGATACGCTCAAACCGGTCGATGTTCTCCTGCACGTTTGGCAGAAGCTCGGCGTCCACCACCAGCGTCTCCACACCGCTGTGGTTGACGATATAGACCAGACCGTCCCCCTTTAGTTCCGGATTGATCGGGACCAGGTACATGCCGATTTTCTGGGCGCCGAAAAAAAGGTCCAGGAATCGGGGGGAGTTGCGCATGAGTATCCCTATGCCGATAGCTTTGCCACCGCCCCTGTGGCGCAAAAAATTGGCCAGGCGGTTGGCATTGGCATCCATCTGCCGATAGGTGAACACCTCATCGTTGTACAGCAGGCACCGTTTCTCCGGAACCCGTTGGGCGCTTTGCTCCAACAACTGCGCCCAGGAGATATCGAAAGCAGTACCGCCGGCAAACTTGCTCAAGGTTCGCCGGCCCCGCCCCCGGAGAATCTCGCCAAAAGCAAAACGACCGACGCCGACAACGAAATTTTTTATCAATTTTACAAGATTGAATGCCTGCCTGAGAGCACGCCGGGTGTTGACTGTCGGCAACGATAGAAAGTCGGGTGTGCCGTGCGATTCTTTTTTGACCGGTGTGTCGCGATTGCCGGCCTCCGGCGGAAGGTAAAGGTTCGGCCATGTCAGATCGGGCGTCTGACTCAGGCGCCGGTAAAACCGGCCCGGATCAAAGCCTCTTTCGATGCGGATGGCCGATTCCGGGCAGGCGGCCAGGCAGCACCCGCAGCCGATACAATTGGTCAGACCCGGTGTCACGGATTTGAGATAGGGCAGGCTCTCGGGACCGGCACCATTGCCGTCCTTCCTACCGATGGAGCGCGCCGGGCAGATAAACGTGCAAATGCCGCACCGTGTGCATCCGGCCGGATCGAAATCGAGCAGCGCGAAGGTAATGTCTTTGGCTGTATGATAATCGGGAATTTTTGTCCAAGGTCTGACAGCCCGCTTGTTCATCCTATGCTCCATGTTTTTCGAGACGGGGCGCGCGCTCCAGCCCGCCCTCGTACCATTGGACGAGTTGTACTTCGCGCGGCACCAGGCCGTCGGATTGGACCTTGGGCCAACCGACGGCAATCAGATTTTCCAGCCTGTAAGGATACTTGACCATGAAGAACTTCTTCCAATACGGATAGTACATCAGCAGCTTGATCAAGCCGATCCAGCAGGTGGCTACCCCCATACTGTGCGCCGCCAGCACCATGTTCTGACCGCAGATGCCGATATCCACGGACGGATTGGAAACCCCCCGCGTGTCTTCGTAAAGTAAAATGAGCGTCGGGGCATCATGAAATACCGGCGCATGCCCATTGGCGATCTCCCTGAGCAGACCGAACGGTACGGGGTGCAGCTGGTTTTTCCGGATGCGGATGAACAGCTTGGCAAACGGTTTCAGGACGATCCTGCGCACCGCATTGCGACTGTAATCCAGCAGCCACATGAGCCGCTTGGCCATCTTGACGGCGTCGCGCTCCATGGCGGCGATAACCTCAGGATCTTTAATGACGGCAAATTTCCATGGCTGGGCATTGCCTGCCGAAGGAGCAAACCGTCCGGCTTCGAGAATCCGGCGAATCATGAAATCGGGTATCTGTCTCTTTTTAAATGCGCGCGTGCTGCGCCGCCTGAAGATGACCTCCTCTACGGAAGTCCAGGAGTCCAGTTCCATCTTGTGTGTCCGTGATCTATTGTTATCTTTCATCCCCATATCCTATAGGCTATATGGATTATCCTAAAACCACATCAGCAGTTCTTTGAGGGAGCCTCCAATATGTGCATGCCCATGGCCGCCTCTTCATTGCCCAGGGCCCCGCCGCCATTTTCGCTCATGGCCAGAACCGCTTTGCTGACTTGTCGTTTACCGGCCTCTTTGCGCAACTGGGTGGCCAGCTCATGGATCTGCGCCAAGCCGGAAGCACCGATGGGATGGCCGCGGGAAGTAAGCCCTCCGCTGGTATTGATGGGAATGGTCCCATCCAGACGCGTGGCCCCCGATTCGGCCAACCGCCCCCCCTCGCCCCTGGGGCAAAAGCCGAGATTTTCACACTGATGCAATTCACCGAAAGAAGTGGCATCATGAACTTCGGCCAGGCTGATCTCTTCCGGCCCCACACCGGCGGTTTCATAAGCTTTGGCGGCCAGGCGCTCGCCGATATCCGCCACAGGATCCCCCTGTGCATAGGCTTTGCCCGACCCCAACTGCGAAGCTCTGATGCGCACCGCTCGCGAGGAGAGACCCAATCGGCGAACCATCTTTTCCGCACATACGATGGCGCTGGCCGCGCCGTCGCCGATAGGGGCGCACATGGACCGGGTCAAGGGAAAACTCACCAGGCGATCGGTCAGCACCTTTTCCAAAGGCACTTCGAAACGGTATTGGGCGTTTGGATTCAGGGTGCTGTTGAAATGACTTTTTTCTGCAATCACCGCCAATTGTTCCACCGTGCTGCCGTATTTTTCGATGTGTTTGCGCGCTGCATAGCCGTAAATATCCATGAACGGCGAGTGTTCCACGGGTCCGGTTATTTTTCTGAGCTCCTTGATGGTGCCGTAACCCAATTTTTCTCCCCACGAAATGGCCACCACAACCTTGTCCCGCAGCTCTTTCACTCGTTTTACGAGCCCTTTTGGTCTTCTCCTGTGACTGCCGTCAGTGGCCGTTGGGTATTTGATCAAAAATTGCTTCAGGCGATGTTGATCCTCCTCGGACAGGCGAAAGAGGGCGTGGCTGCGACTGATCTTCACCACATTTTCAACATCGATGCCCGACAAAAAACCTGCGAAAATGGCCGTTTTGTTGCGCTGGTACAGCTTTTCAACACCCAAAGCCATGGCCACGTCGTAAAGGCCGCAAGCCACCCCCATCCAGGCGTGATGAAGGGCGGTCGATCCGCCGGCGCAGGCATTTTCAACGTTGGTCATCGGTATGGTATCGATGCCCAGCGGACGCAGGGCCACCTGTCCGCGGATGCAGCTTTGCCCCCGTTGATCCCCCCAGCCGGAGTTGGAAAACCAGACCGCCTCGATGGCCTCCTTGGCGATGTCGGCGTCGGCCAGGCAACCGGTCACCGTCAATGCGGTGAGATCCTTAATGCCCTTTTCCAGGTGTTTGCCAAAGGGGGTGGTGTGAACGCCGATAATATATGCATTCCTCATCCTATATCCCTTTGAGAGCGAACATGCTTTCGGCCCAAATGGAAGCATCGCACAGCCGCTGCAGGTCCGGCGGTTTGAAGTCATGCAATCGTGTTTTTGAGGTTAGTTATTATACTTTTCAATTGAATTGATTAAACCAATATGGCATGATTGAAATGGTTTATCAAGAAAAAAGTGACATCCGAGTCTATTTTTCAATCTCCCCGGCCTGCTCCCGGATTCGACCGCAAGGCGGGATATGGTTCAAAGCATAAGAACGAAAAGGAACAATCCATGCAAAAACACGAAATCGTCATCAAGAAACTGGTGGCCGACATATTCAACAACAGACTTCGTGGCGGGCAAAAGCTGCCCACCGAACGCGATCTGTCCGCCGAGCTTGGTGTGGACCGAACCTCGCTAAGGGTTGCCCTGAAACAGTTACAGGCCATGCAGGTGCTCGATATCCGGCAAGGCGACGGCATCTATATCAAAGATTACCGCAAATTTGCCGGTGTCGATTTTTTACGGATGTTTCTGGACCAGGAGGATAAAACCGATGAATTGTCGCCGGCCGAATATCTGTCCGAAGAGATCTGGGCCTTTTGGATCGAGTTTATGCCGATGATGATCCGCATGGCCATGGAGCGTACCACTCCAATGGATCTAAAAGAGTTTCTCGATATCTATGACCAGGAGCTGGAGAATCTGGACAATCCCGAAAAAATCATCGAACTGGAGGTGCTCGCACAGGAGAAAGTCGCCGAAAAAACGGGAAACCTGATAGTCCTGCTTATCTCCAATTCGACGCGTAAAATGCGCCGGAAAATGGTGCAACGCTTTGTCGAGGCCCTGGACCGCAAGGCTGTCAAAGCCCACGTGGAGTTCAAGCGCGCTCTGTTAAGGGGCTACACGTCAGGGGCCTTCCAGGACGCTGGGGTCATTTCCGACGAGCACAAAAAACTGCTGAAAGCACATAGAGATATCATTAGACAAACCTGGA
>JASFGJ010000004.1:0-19295 GCA_050123815.1 Desulfobacteraceae bacterium | reverse complement strand
ATCGTTTCTAGTGTGTTTATTCGCTGTTTTAATTGCATTGAACATGAGCATTGCCGAGTCATAACTGTGTGCAGGCACAATCGATGTTATCTCACCGAATCTGTTATTGTATCGGCGAACAAAATTCTTCGAAACAGGGTCTGGAAAGTCCTGAGCCCATGACGTAACCATATAACCTCTAAAGGACTTGTTCCCCACAATTGCAAATGACATTTCCGTCCAATTCCAGGCGTCGCCGCCCATAAAAATGGTTTTAACACCGTTTTTCAACAATGTTGCGATAATTGAGGCTGATTGGGCGGCGTAATTCGGCAGAAAAATCGAATCAAAGGAGTAGTGACGAATCTTATTAACCAATTCCGTAAATTCGGTATCCGTTGTTAAAATATGAATTTCTCCTGATATTTCTCCTCCTTGCTGTTTAAAACTGGATGAGTAGGCTTCGCTTAAGGTCAGGCAGTAGGAACAATCAGAAGCTGCTATGATTAAGGTTTGTCGTTTATTAAGATCAACAAAGGCGAAAGAAGAAAGGGCTTGTCCTTGTTGAGCATTGGCAAACGACGCCATAAAGACATAATTTCCAATCTCTGCAATTTTGTCCGCAGTTGAGGTGGGCGTGATCAGGGGTAATTTTGCTGTTTGAGCTCGGGCGCCGCCAAGAAGAGCGTAATCCGAGCAAGTAAATCCGATTCCGGCGAGACAACCGTCTTTAAGCGCATCGTCCACAACTCCTGGAACTTTAAGCTTATTTCCACCAAAATCATATCTTAAAAATTGAACATTGAAATCGATATTTCGATTATTTCTTTTAAAGTCTTCCCATGCCATATTCACGGCAT
Source organism: Desulfobacteraceae bacterium (assembly GCA_050123815.1). Classification (GTDB taxonomy): domain Bacteria; phylum Desulfobacterota; class Desulfobacteria; order Desulfobacterales; family Desulfosarcinaceae; genus JARRKU01. The sequence continues at coordinate 18,456 of JASFGJ010000004.1, read as the reverse complement.
TGTCCAAACTTTTTCCATAAGGATCATAACACATCGGATCGGGTATCGAAAATGTGTGCAAAAGCGCTATCTTTACAATATTTTTTTCCCTGGCCTGCACAGATTCCGTAATTATAATCGCAGCAAAAAGGATGAGGGCAATCAAGCTATATCTTTTCATACGAATCCTTCTATTTATTCTTTTTTCGCATATACAGCGATTATTTCATCGGTTTCGAAGATTGTTCGAGCATTGTCAATACCTGCATCCTTCAATAAACCGTAAAAGCGGTTTCGGCTGACAAGTTCGGATCCCCAAGGTGCTTCAAAGAATTGGATTAAAGAAGACAGGATGCGTTGGCCTTTGTTATATGCGACTGGATCTTCCGGTGCCAGTATGTCGATGATGAAAAAAATTCCATCCGGTTTCAACGCTCGCCAGCATGCCTTTAGCGCCTCGATTCGTATCTCGACGCGAATCTCATGCAAAACTTCAATCATTGCAATGCAGTCAGCAATAGATGCATCGAGTTTTGTCACACAGGTATTGAAAAAAGTAACGTTGTTCAGGGGGCCGATTTGGTCATTGCGTATTTTCGCAAGATGTATCGCATTTTCTGACAAATCGATTCCTGTAAATTGAGAACTTGGGAATCTCTCAGCCAAATGAATTAGAAAATCACCTCCGCCGCAGCCAACTTCATATAACGTGCATCCATCATTTAGTTTGAATCGAAGATGGGGTATTTTATCGATAACTTGATGATCAAAAATATTTAAAAAGCGCCTACCGTCTGCTGCAATGGCGGATATTAATTCCATATCGTTGTGAACAGAAGTAAGTTCGTCCCGGCCTTTATATATTTCGGGAAATTTCTGATAGCTCTTCGCAATCTCAAGGTGGCACTTTGGAAGTCCGGAGGCATATATCGTGCTGTTGCCATCGGTCAAGGCTTCCTGCCAATCATCTTTAAATGTTATTACTTGTTCCTGGTCTACTTCTATTACACCAGCGGACTGCATGACGTGAATCCACGTGGGAATAAATTCTGTAGCGTACGGAACAGATTCAATAAATTTCTCCACAGTCACCGGTGGTGTGCAATGAGAAAGCGTTCTGAAGAGTTCCAATTCAATTCCTAGATTCAGCGCATGAACCATGTGCATCGAATTGATCATATTCCGTATCTTTGTGTAGGCTCCCATATTTCACCATATAGCTTGCAGTCAAAAGTTGTATGGCACGCTGCGATCAATTTTATAAAAAGAAATTGGTTCTATATCTCCCACCAATGACAAAGCGGTACAAACCCGCTAATGACCAGACTGGCAGGCCCCGCAAAAAACAAGCGGGACAGGAAGGCTGATCCGGTTTTCAAATAAAGGCATATTTGCGCATGTTGATGATTTGAAAGACGGATCAAATAAAGATATTGGGCTCAAAGACTTTTATACGAAGGCTCGCGATAGGAAACGACCCCATCGTTGAGGAAACTGACTTTAGCCCTGAAGATTACGACAAATGTGACGGCAATGAAATCATTAATGCAAGCCAAAATCAAACCAGCGAAAACGATACAATTGCGATCAGGAGGGACTTTAGCAAAACGAGAAGCTGCAAATCAAATAATTAACTTATCTATATTAGATAAGAACTCATCTGTTGTCAAGAAAAATATTATAGAGAAAAGTTCAACTCAAATGATCGTTTATCAAACTGTTGTAGACTTCATCGGTTTCAGCCTGCACAACAGACAATAGCCTTCGATACTGCTTCATCAGGTTTTCGGCAAAGGGAGTCAGGCGCGAGCCTTTGCCTTCCCTGACAATGAGTGTTTTGCCAACGCGCTTTTCGGAACTGCGAACGCGCATCCAGACCGCTCGGTAGCTCATATGCAGCTCTTTGGCGGCCGCATTCATGGATCCTGTACGGCGGACGGCATCCAGGATACGATAACGGCCCAGACCGAAAATCACTTTGCCCCTTGAATCTTCGATCCAGATTTTTGAGCGAACGGAAAAATCCATTTCTTGTGGTTTCATTGTACTGCTTATGTCGGTACAGTTGTTATTTATGGTTTGCTCTATCGATTACCAATAACGACTCTAACAGACATTCATTCGTCGATCAAGGGATACCGGACGAGCGTTGGACGCAATGAAGCGTTCTTTCAGATGATGGTTGCACGCATTGCTTCAGCGAGGTGCGCGTTGGGGTCGGCAGTCCAAAGTGACCCCAACCGATATGGATTGATTCATACATGCGCCCTAAAAGGATTCGTCCTTGCTTGGCTTTGAACAAGGTGGGGTTTTTTGTCTCAACACAGTCGCTCTTAGACTTTCTTCAACGCTTTTTTATCTCTTCCCGCCAAAAACGCCGTCTGCTTCATGACCGAATATCTGATTGATATTTTATAATTTTTTAATTGGACCGGCAATGCATGAAAGAAAATCTGAACGTGGCTGACAATTCGGCACGGCCTGTGCTATCCTCATTTTCGTTATATCAAACTTGACATAATAAGGGTGCTGCATGGTAAAGACCTATACTGCCTCCTAAAGCTTTTTATGTCGCTACATTATTATAAAAAGCCGTGAACACAAAATGTAAATGGAAAATGAATGAAAGATCTTTGGGTTTGGATGATAACCTGGTTGCCTTTCATGTCATATCGGAATTGATATAGAAAATGATGCATTCTTTGCCTATCTCTCAAGCCATCGGTTGTGTGCTGGCCCATGATGTCACGCGCATCGTTCCGGGCCGCAGCAAAGGGCCGGAATTCAGAAAGGGCCATATCGTCCGGGAACAAGACGTTGAGATGTTGCTCGACATGGGCAAGGCTCATATTTACGTCCTCAAGCTTTCTCCCGACCAGATCCATGAAGATATCGCCGCTCGGCGTATCGCAGAAGCGGCAGCCGGTCCGGGGTTGAAAATGAGCTCGGTCTCAGAGGGCCGCATCAACCTGATCGCCGAATACCCGGGGTTGCTTAAAGTGGATGTGCCGGCCTTAAGCGGGCTCAATGCCATTGAGGACGTGGTGTTTGCCACCGTCCACGGCAACCATCGCGTGGCTGCCGGGCAACCGGTGGCCGGGACGCGCGTTATTCCCCTGGTCGTTGCCGATCGCCTGGTGGCGGCGGCTGAAAAGGTGTGCCGCAGTCACCATCCACTTATCACCGTGCAGCCGTTTGAATCCTTGAATGTGGGAATAATCGTCACCGGCAGCGAAGTCTTTCACGGGCGTATCAAAGATCAATTCGGACCCGTGGTAGAAAAGAAATTTAACGCCTTGGGCAGTAAAATTACGCGTCAAATATACGTATCCGACGACATCGGAAGAACGGTTGGAGCCGTCCGATCGCTGGTAAACGAGGGCGTCGAGATGGTTGTGCTGACCGGCGGCATGTCTGTGGATCCGGACGACCGCACCGCCGCCGGCATCCGATCCGCCGGCGCCGAGGTGGTGACGTACGGTGCGCCCACATTTCCCGGGGCGATGTTCATGCTGGCGTATATTGGCGACATTCCGGTGCTCGGTCTGCCGGGTTGTGTCATGTACCATCGCACCAGCATTTTCGACTTGGTCGTTCCGCGGCTGCTGGCCGGCGAACGGCTTCGACGAGACGATATTGTGGCCTTGGGGCACGGGGGGTTCTGCGCCGGGTGCGCCGAATGCCGATACCCGGCGTGCGCTTTCGGCAAGGTATAAAAGACTTTCATGTTGGAGTTTCGCTTGATGAATAGCATAGTCACACAAAGGAGGAGGCACAATGATTAAAAGAACGATCAATGTCAACGGGACAGATGTCACCGTCGTGGCACCGGCGGCCGAGTCTTTGGCCAACGTGCTGCGCGGCCAGCTCGGTCTGACCGGTACCAAAGTCGGCTGTGGAGAAGCGCAGTGCGGTTGCTGCAATGTGATCCTCGACAACAAACTGGTGCGCTCATGCGCCACCAAGATGTCCAAAGTGGCTCAAGGGGCCTCGGTTACCACCATCGAAGGGGTCGGCACCTGTGACCATATGCATCCGTTGCAGTTGGCCTTTATTGTCCATGGCGCGATTCAGTGCGGTTTCTGCACGCCGGGATTTATCGTTTCGGCCAAAGCATTGCTGGACAAAAATCCAAATCCCACGCGGGAAGATGTGCGTGAGTGGTTCAACAAATACCGCAATGCCTGCCGCTGCACCGGCTACAAACAGATTGTGGATGCCGTGATGGATGCCGCCAAGGTCCTGCGCGGGGAGATGAAAGCCGAAGACCTGATGTACAAAATGCCTGCCAGCGGTGATGTCTGGGGAACCAAGCACCCGCGTCCTACGGCAGTGGCCAAGGCTACCGGTACCATCAACTACGGTGCGGATCTGGGGATTAAAATGCCCGAGGGAACGTTGCAACTGGCCCTGGTTCAGGCCAAGGTGTCCCATGCCAATATCAAAGCCATCGACACCGGCGAAGCCGAAAAGATGCCGGGTGTGGTCAAGGTCGTGACGCATAAGGACGTCAAAGGCAAGAACCGTATTACCGGGCTGATTACGTTCCCCACCAACAAAGGCGATGGGTGGGACCGGCCGATCCTGTGCGATCAAAAAGTTTACCAGTTCGGCGATGCCATTGCCATCGTATGTGCCGATACGAAGGAGCAGGCCCAGGCCGCCGCAGATAAAGTCAAGGTAGAGCTGGAAGAGCTGCCGGCCTATATGAGTGCGCCGGCGGCCATGGCCGACGATGCCGTTGAGATCCATCCCGGCACACCCAATGTCTATTACGAGATTCCCATCAAGAAAGGGGAAGAGACCGCGCCGCTGATGGACAAGGCCGCGCACGTGGTGGAAGGTGAATACTATCTTCAGAGACAGCCTCACCTGACCATGGAGCCGGACGTGGGGTATGCCTTCATGGACGATGACGGGGTTCTCAATATCCACTCCAAAAGCATCGGCATCCATCTGCACCACGCCATGATCGCACCGGGCCTGGGGATTGACCCCGAAAAGCTGCGTTTGGCGCAAAATATTACAGGCGGCACCTTCGGGTACAAATTCAGCCCCACCATGGAAGCCCTGCTGGGGGTCGCCTGCATGGCCACCGGGCGGCCGGTATATCTTTGCTACGACTACTACCAGCATATCACCTATACCGGCAAGCGCTCTCCCTTCTGGATCAAGCTCAAACTCGGAGCCGATGAAAAAGGCAAACTCATGGCCATGGAGAGCGACTGGAGCGTGGACCACGGGCCCTACTCCGAGTTTGGGGACCTGCTAACCATGCGCGGTGCCCAGTTCATCGGAGCCGGCTACGGCATTGCCAACATTCGCGGTCTCGGCCGCACCGTGGCCACCAACCACGCCTGGGGCTCGGCTTTCCGGGCCTATGGATCACCCCAGAGCTTTTTTGCCAGCGAAAGCCTGATGGATGAACTGGCGGAAAAAACTGGCATGGATCCCCTGGAACTGCGCGCCATCAATATGTACAAAGAAGGCGACACCACCCCCACCGGACAACCGCCGGAGGTTTATCCCTTTGCCGAAATGGTGGAAAAACTGCGCCCCCTTTACAAAGCGGCAAAAGAAAAGGCCAAGAAGGAAACCAACGGTCAGGTCAAAAAGGGCGTGGGAATCTCCCTTGGCATCTACGGCTGTGGCCTCGACGGTGTGGACGCATCAGAAGTCAAGGTGGAACTCAACCCCGACAACACAGTAACGGTCTACAATTCCTGGGAAGACCACGGGCAAGGCGCCGACATCGGGACACTGGGGACGGCCCATGAGGCCCTGCGTCCCTTGGGATTACCTCCTGAGAAGATCAAGCTGGTCATGAACGATACCGGTATTACCCCCAACAGCGGTCCTTCCGGGGGCAGCCGTCAACAGGTCGTTACCGGCAATGCCATCATCAATGGCTGCCGGATGCTGATCAACGCCATGAAAAAATCCAACGGCGATTATCGGACTTATGATGAAATGAAAGAGGAGAAGATTCCCGTGAGCTATGCGGGGAACTGGACCTCTTCCATGTGCACCGCCTGCGATATGGAGACCGCCCAGGGCAATCCGTTCTGTACCTATATGTACGGGATTTTCATGGCAGAAGTGGCCGTGGATAGCAGCACCGGAAAAACCAAGGTGGAGGGCTACACCGCTTTCGCCGATGTTGGAAAAATAAACAGTCGGCTGGCAGTTGACGGCCAGATGTACGGCGGTATCGCCCAGGGGATCGGCCTGGCCCTGTCCGAGGATTTCGAGGACTTGAAGAAACACACCTCGCTCAAGGCATGCGGGATCCCCTATGCCAAGGACATTCCGGATAAGATGGAAATTCATTACGTTGAAAGCCCCCGTCCGGACGGTCCTTTCGGCGCCGCCGGCGTTGGCGAGCTTCCCTTGACGTCTACTCATGTGGCCGTCATCAACGCCATTGCCGATGCCACCGGAGCCCGGGTGAAAAGTCTGCCCGCTCTGCCGGAGAAAGTGTTGGCTGCAATGAAATAAGTCAAGCGCGAATCGTGGGAAATTGTTCCGCGTATGCACGTTCGAGGTTTCCGTCACCTGAAAACCTCCAGGCAAGGCAAGGCGAATCCCCTGGGCAGGGATTCGCCTTTGCCACCCTTGCTATGTACGATAATATGCTTCTCTCCCTCAGGGGGAGGAGTTGGCGTGAATGTGTTTTTCTCTCCCTCAGGGGGAGATGTTGGGGCTAAAATATTCCTCTCCCCCTCAGGGGGGAGAGGTTAGGTGAGGGGGTGGTCTTCCACAAGATTCACCCTCACCCTAACCCTCTCCCTCAAGGGAGAGGGGACTATAAGAGCAATCCGGATCCCTCAAGGGAGAAGGAACTATATAAGCGCAATCCGGATCTCTTGAGGGATAAGAAATAAATGGATGGATGCTATTAAAACTCACTATGCTGGAGCATTCACCTCGGAGGGTGCCGAGCATCCAGAGATGGCAGAAGAATCGACAGGAGCATAATGGACCAAGAGGCGTTGCGAGAGCTGGAATCACGCTGTGTCCAGGAAGAGCCGCCCTGGTGCACCGCCGCCTGCCCCTTGCATGTGGATGGGCGGTCGTTTGCCGGGCATATTGGGAATGGGCGTTGGGAGGATGCCTGGAAGGTTCTGCAACGATATATGCCGTTGCCCGGAATTCTGGGCCGCATTTGCGATGCCCCCTGTGAGGACCGCTGCAAACGGTCCCAGGCCGGCGGCGCCATCCGTATGGGCGCCCTGGAGCGCGTCTGCGTGCAGTCCGATCCGCCGAAAATCCGAAGCATGCCCATACCGGCCAGGGAGAAGAAGGTGGCCGTGACTGGCAGTGGGCTGAGCAGCTTGACCGCAGCCGGCGACCTGGCGGGCAAAGGATACACCGTTACCGTTTTCGAAACCACCGAACGTCCTGGTGATCCTTTGCGCCAATGGGACCCGGTGCTTCTGCCGACCGATGCGATCGATCGTGAGATTGAGGCCTTGAACCGCAAAGGGATCCACTTCGAACTCGGCAAAGATTGCGATTCAAAAGTGTTTGCAGATCGCTGCCTGAATCTCTTCGATGCCATCTACCTGGGGCTGGATGCCGTCAGCGGCCGGGGATGGGATCTTCGGCGCAACGATGACGGCATCATTCGTACCGATACCAAAACCGGTCAGACAAGCCATGCGGCTGTTTTCGCAGGAGGCCGGACTCCGTCTCCGGTGTGGCGGGCGGCCCATGGCCGCTGGGCCGCCACCTCCATCGACCGTTTCCTTCAAGGCGTTTCCCTGACCGCCGGCCGTGACAGGGAAGGGCCTTTGAAGACCCGGCTTTTCACCAGCCTGTCGGATGTAACCCCGCTGCCGACGATATCCGCGGCCGATGAATCCGCTGGATACACCCGGTCCGAAGCTGAGGCGGAAGCGCAGCGCTGTCTGCAGTGCCAATGCATGGAGTGTGTCAAGGTTTGTGCCTATATGGAGAGCTTCGGCGCTTATCCCAAAAAGTATGCCCGGGAAGTCTACAACAATCTTTCCATCGTCATGGGTGAGCGCAAGTCCAATCGACTGATCAACTCCTGCAGCCTGTGCGGTCTTTGCCGGCAGGTATGCCCAAACGACTTTGCCATGCAGGATCTCTGCCTGCACGCCCGCCAAGCCATGGTGGAGCGCGGCAAGATGCCGCCTTCGGCCCACGAGTTCGCACTGCTGGACATGGCTTTCAGCCAGAGCGATCGCTTCTTTCTGGCCAGGCATCAACCCGGTCATGAGACCAGCGTCCATCTCTTCTTTCCAGGATGCCAGCTATGCGCATCCGCACCGGCACAAGTCGAAAAAGTGTACAACCATCTTCGGTCGAGCCTGTCCGAAGGGGTGGGGTTGATGCTGGGCTGTTGCGGGGCCCCGGCCCATTGGGCCGGCCAACGGAAGCTGTTTGAGGATCAGGCGGCCTGTCTCCAGGCGCAATGGGACACCCTGGGGCGCCCCCGGATGATCCTGGCCTGTTCCACCTGTGTGCGCATGTTCAAAGATCATCTGCCCCAAATTCCCACAGTCTCTCTCTGGTCGGTGATCGAAGCCCATCCACCGTCCGCCGTGACCTCCAATATTTCTCTTGAGCTGGCCGTTCACGATCCTTGCACCACCCGTCATGAAGCAGAGATGAGGGCGTGTGTCCGCCGGCTGATTGCCGGTTGCGGTCTGGAAACCGAGGAGCTGTCGCTGGGCAGTGAAAAGACGGAATGCTGCGGTTTCGGCGGGTTGATGCACAATGCCAATCCTGAGCTTGCCGGAGCCGTCGCTCAAGGCCGGGCGGGGCGCAGCGATTCCGATTACGTGGCGTATTGCGCCATGTGCCGGGACAATCTGGCGGCCCGTGGCAAACGGGTGATCCATTTGCTGGATCTTTATTTTCCCGATTCCCGGTATCCCGATCCCGCCTTGCGGCCGCGTCCGGATTGGTCCCGGAGACAGGAGAACCGCGCCAGGCTCAGGGATCGGCTGCTGCAACATTTATGGCATGAGGCGCCCGCTGCAATGAAAGCGCATCAATCGATCCGACTGGAGATATCTCCGGAAGTGGCCAAGCAGATGGATCAGCGCCGCATCATGGTAGAAGATCTGCAAAAGGTTATTCAGCATGCCGAGTCCAGCGGTGAGAGGCTTTTTCATCCACCCAGCGGTCGTTACAAAGCCGCTTATGCACCATATAAAGTCACCTTCTGGGTGGAATACACCCCGGTCAAAGATGGCTTCGTCGTGCACAATGCCTACGCCCATCGAATGGAGGTGATCGGACCATGAAATCCGACAACGTGCGTCCCGAGGACCTGCAGTGGCGGTGCGACAAGTGCGACCGGGCGCTGATTGCCGGGACCGTCAACGTGGCCTACATGGGCAATCACTTCACCGCCGACTTGCCCCACTGCCCGGATTGTGGGCGGGTCCTCATTTCAGAGCATGTGGCACTGGGCAAAATGGCGGAAGTAGAACAATTACTAGAGGATAAATGACAGACGTCAATCTATATGAATCACGGGCCCTGCGGGATATTACCGGGCCGGCGATACGTCCGGGAGGGTTTCAGCTGACGGATCGCGGGTTGGCATATTGCGGTTTGGCGCCGGGGGCCCGGGTGCTGGATATTGGATGCGGAACCGGCGCAACGGTACACCATTTGCGCTTTCAGCACGGACTGTGGGCCATGGGGATTGACCGATCGTTCACGCTGCTGGAAGAGGGGGCTCGGTCCAATGGCGGTTTGCCCATGGTGCGGGGTTGCGCGGAACAGATACCTATCGGCAACGAAAGCGTTGAGGCCGTATTTTGCGAATGTGTTCTTTCCCTTTGTCCGGATCCGCTCGGTACTTTGCAGGAGGTCGTGAGGGTTTTGCAGGTTGGCGGCTATCTGGTTTTGACGGATGTCTATTCCCGCGATTCGTCCGTTCCGGCACAGGAGGTCGACAAGTCTTCCGTGGACTGTTGCCTGCAGGGCGCCGTGGGCAGAACCACCGTGGAAGCCCGAATAGCGGCAGCAGGGTTTGACTTGTTGCTGTGGGAGGATCATTCCATGCTGCTCAAGCAGCTGGCGGGCCAATTGATTTGGACTTACGGCAGCCTGGATGCCTTCTGGTCGGTCATTGCCGGACCCGATGCCGCAGGCGCTTTTAACAGCGGTGGGGGAGGGGAGTGCCGGCGGCCGGGGTACTATTTGCTGGTGGCGCAAAGGCCGGATGGTGAAAAGCTATGGACGAAACAGTGATTCGCATGCTGCAATTGGGGCAGCAGGGATTTACCTGCAGCCAGATCATCATTCTGCTCGCACTGGAGCTTCGAGGGGCGGACAATCCGGACCTGGTGCGCGCCATGGGAGGATTGGCGTATGGCTGTGGCAGCGGGCATGGCAGTTGCGGCGTGTTAACCGGCGGCTGTTGCCTGCTGGCCTTATATGCCGGCAAGGGCAGTGCCCGGGAGACTCCTGCTGACCGTTTCGTGCTCATGCTGCAGGAACTCAGCGGCTGGTTCAGCCGCCATACCGGTTGTGCGCCCGACGATATGAGCTGCCATGCCATCGTCGGTGAAGCCGGACCGGAGGCATCACGCCAACGATGCGGCCGGATTTTGCAGGATACTTACGGAAAAGTAATTGAGATTCTGACGGCCAATGGCATCAATCCATTAGGGGAATAATTACTAGAAGTGGTTTTAAAACCTTCAAATAGCGACTTCGACCAACACGCAAACGGACGCTTGACCCAACCTTTCCGGATATCGGACCGCATCCGGACCGAGAGCCTGTGCCCGGTTTGTCTGCAGCGTCTGCCCGCACGACGGACGATGATAGGGGATACCATTTACCTGGTCAAAACCTGCCCCCGCCATGGTCTTTTCGAAACGCCTGTTTGGCGCGGATCGCCGGCCTTCGATCAATGGCGGCGTGAAAAAATACCAACCCGGGTGCCGGTACTCTTTAAAAAGGCGGACAGCGGATGCCCCTATGATTGCGGATTATGCCCCGACCATCGGCAGCGCTCCTGCACGGTGATCATTGAAGTCACCCAGCGCTGCGATCTTTCCTGCCCGGTCTGCTATGCGGGCGCCCCGTCCAAAACACCGGACCCGTCTGCAGCGGCCATTTCCAAATTGTTTCGCCGTGCGGCCAAGGCCGGGCCGGGAAGCAATATCCAGCTTTCCGGCGGCGAACCCACGCTGCGGGATGATCTGCCGGATCTTGTAGCCATGGGACGTGATGCGGGTTTCGATTTCATTCAGATCAACACCAACGGCCTGCGCCTCGGCCGGGACCCATCTTTTGTCAACGCATTGAAACAGGGCGGCCTGTCATCGGTCTTCCTGCAATTCGACGGCGTTGGGGACGATGTATACCGCCGCCTGCGGGGGCGTGATCTGAAGGCGGAAAAGTGCGCCGCCATAGAGGCGTGCGCCCAACATGGTATCGGGGTGGTTCTGGTTCCGACCCTGATACCGGGCGTCAATACCCATTGTATCGGCGACATTTTGGAAGCAGCCCTGGCCTGGACACCGGCGGTGCGCGGAGTCCACTTCCAGCCGATCAGCTATTTCGGACGCTATGGCGATACGCCGAACGGGGCCGGTCGCATCACACTGCCCGAGGTAATGCGCGCCATCGAAGCGCAAAGCGGCGGTCGGTTTCGGGCGGATCACCTGGGTCCGCCGGGATGCGAAAACGCCTTGTGCTCATTCAACGGCCGGTTTTTACAGCTGGCTGATGGGAAAACAGTGCCGCTGAAGCCATCCGCGTTGGAGACCTGCTGCACCCCGGCTACGGCTGAGGAGGGCGCCATCAGGGCCATGGCCGCCGTGGCCCGGCAATGGAACGGTCCGCAACGGCCCGCTTTGGAAGCAGTTTCCGACGACCGGTGCGGCTGCCGGACCGAAGCCAACAAGGCAGCCCAGGGCGATGCCGCCGCGCCCATGAGTCTGGATGCTTTTATTGATCGTGCGCGCAGCCACACCTTTTCAGTCTCGGCCATGGCATTTCAGGATGCCTGGACCATTACCCTGGACCGTGTTCAGGATTGCTGCATCCACGTGATGGCCCCCAACGGGAACCTGATTCCCTTTTGCCTTTACAACCTTACCGCCGAAAACGGCAGGAGACTGTATCGCCTGTGACCACATGTGCGCAAACACCGTTGGACGCCTGGGTGAAAGCAAAGATCGGTTTGTCGTCGACATCGGATTTGACCCGGCAGGCGCTGGCAGCCTACCAGTTGAAACGCCTGCGGGCCACCCTTAACTATGTCAAGCAACGCAGTCCGTTTTACCGGCGCTATTTTTCGGCCCATGCCCCTGATGCCGTCCAAAGCCTGAGCGACCTGGCCCAATGGCCGCTGACGTCCGCCGATGATTTGCGAAAGGATCCATTGGGGTTTTTATGCATTTCCCAAAGCGCTGTGGAGCGCGTGGTGACCTTGCCGCCCCGATCGCCTCAGGATCCTCCCAAACGCCTTTTCTTCAGTGCCGCCGATCTGGAGTTGGCAGTGGATTTCTTTCACCACGGATTTGCTGCAGCGGTGACCCCGGGGCAGCGAATGCTGGTGATGATGCCCGGTCGATCCCCATACAGCGTGGGCGATCTGCTATCCCGGGGTTTGACTCGCCTGTCGGTTCTTGCCATCGCCCATGGTCCCATGCAATCTCCCCGGACGGTGGTTGAGGCCATCTTGCAAAACCGAATCGACTGTCTGGTGGGGGTTCCCTCTGAGATGACGGCCCTGTCGCAATATCGCGGTCGGGAGCACATTCCTTCGGAGCAAATTAAGAGTATCTGGCTCGGTACCCAAAACACCCGGAGGGACATGGCCGGAAAGATCGGCCGGATGTGGGGTTGCCGGGTCTTCCAGCATTACGGCGCTGCCGAAATGTGTCCGGGCGGTGGTGTTCAGTGCAAGGTCCGGGATGGGTTTCATCTCCGGGAGGCGGACCTGTATATCGAAATCGTGGACCCGGATACTGCGCAGCCTGTAGCAGACGGCACCTGCGCAGAGGTGGTGGTTACCACCCTTACCCGGGAAGCCATGCCTTTGGTCCGTTATCGGACCGGTCACCGGGCGGCCGTCATGGCGGCGTCCTGCCCGTGCGGCAGCGTGCTGCGGCGATTGGGAAACATAAATTCAAAAAAGGAGTGATACCAATGAACGGATGGGTAGGGCAAATATTGGAAGTGAATCTAAGCGATGGAAAGATCAGCACGCAACCCACGGCGTCTTATGTGGACCAATACCTGGGTGGGCGAGGCATCGGGGTTCGACTGGTCTATGATTACTTGAAACCCGGAACCGATGCCCTGGCGCCGGAAAACCCGTTGATTTTCAGCATGGGGCCGCTCACCGGCACGGCCATGCCGTCCTCGGGCCGCACCGACATCACCGCCCTCTCACCGCTCAGCAACCTGAGGGCCAAATCCAACTTCGGCGGCTATTGGGGGCCCGAGGCCAAATACGCCGGTTTTGACCACATCGTTATTACCGGCAAGGCGGAAAAGCCAAGCTATCTGTGGATCAAGGATGGACGGGTGGAAATCCGCTGCGCCGAGCACCTGTGGGGCAAAGACACCGCCGAAACCCAGACGATGATCCAGCAGGAACTCAACGACCCCGAGATCAAGGTGGTTTGTGTCGGGCCGGCAGGGGAGCGGATGGTGCGCTTTGCCAGTATCATCACCGAGATGGCGGCCTCCGCCTCCCGCACCGGCACGGGGGCGGTCATGGGGTCCAAGAACCTTAAGGCCATCGCGGTGCGCGGCTCGGGATCGGTGGGGGTGGCAAACCCTGAGCAGATGCTGCAGTTTTCCCTCGAGGTCAACAAAGAAATTCGCGAATCACCGGCCTGCCAGGAGCTTTCCAACTGGGGGGTGACCCGCTTCATCTCAATGATGTATTCCTTAAGCTTTTTCCCGGTGGGCTACTACGAGGATGTCCACTGGCAGGAGATCATCGATCATTACGGCGGCCCGGAATTCGTGGAACAGTTCCAGGTGAAAAACGTCGGTTGCTTCGGCTGCCCGGTCCGCTGCAAAAACTTTTTATCGGTCCCCGACCTGGGCAAGGGCTTTGTTACCTGCGAACCATGGAGCGGCTTTACCGGCGCCGTCTGGAACCTTGACATGAAGGTCTTCTGGGAGGCCGTCCTCATCTCCCGGAAGCTGGGGATCGATCCCACCGAGGCCTGTGCCTGCATCGGGTTGCTCATGGAGCTTTACCACGAGGGGATTATTTCGGAAAAAGATACCGACGGCATCCCCATGGAGCGCGGCGGCCGGGAGGCGATTCTTGAAACGATCCGCAAAATCGGTTTCAGGGAAGGGTACGGCGACCTGCTGGCCGAGGGGCAAAGGGCTTTCGCCGAAAAAATCGGTCCGGCGGCCGTGGAGAAACTCGATCTGGTCAAAGGGCTTGCCCCCCACCCCTACGAATTCCGTGCATACCGGGGGTCGGCCCTGATGCAGGCCGTGGGCCACCGGGGGGATCCCCTCCCGCTGCGCGGCAGCCTGATCGAGTTCGAATGGCACAACGCCCCGGAATGGTTCCAGGAAGTGGCCAAGGGACAATTCGGCAGCGAAGAAGCGGCCATTCCCTCGGAATATCGCGGCAAGGCCCAGTCAGCCGTCATCTCCGAACACAACGACCGAGTGGTGGACAGCCTGGGCATCTGCACCTGGCCATACTCGCTTTTCATCTTCCACAACATCGAAAAGGCGACACGGTTCTTCAACCTTGTGACCGGTAAAGATTGGAGCATGGAAGAACTTCTGCGGATCGGTGAGCGCATCCGCAACCTGGAGCGGATGTTCGATGTCCGCCAGGGCTTGACCCGGGATATGGATACCTTGCCCAATAAATTCTTCGACAAGCCCCTGACCAAAGGAAAATACAAAGGCGCCGTATTGGACCGGGAGAAGTTCGAGCTGATGAAGGACGAATATTACAACCAGCGGGGGTGGGATCCGAAGACCGGTATTCCTACTGGGGAAAAGCTGTCGGAGCTTGGGCTGGAGGATGCGATATGATGCAGATATTCAACAGCCTCGCGGAACTGCTCACCCAGCAGGAGAGTGTTGTCCTGACGACGATCCTCAACCGAAACGGTTCCGCCCCCCGGGCCGTCGGCACGCGCATGATCGTGCGCCGCGACGGTTCCATCCTCGGGACCATCGGCGGCGGGATTCTCGAGGCCAGGGTCCAGCAATTGGCCAAACGGGCCTTCGAACACCGGGGCGCCATCGCCCGTGATTTCGTGCTAACCACCGAAGATGCCGAACAGATGGGCATGGTATGCGGCGGTCAGCTTCGGGTTCTGATTCAGTACGTGGACGGAAGCAATCCGACCTATGGCGGGTTTTACCGGCAGGTGACCTCGGCCCTCGATCTGAAAAAATCGGCCTGGCTGATGACAGAAATTCCGGCGGGGGAAACGACACGGAACGGACTGGTGCAATGCCTCTGCCGCAGCGATGGCACCCGCGTTTGCACCGGGCAGCACGATAATCTTCCGATTCCCTCTCCCCTGACGGAATCGCGAGAGCCCCAGGTGGTTGTACGGGGGGCATCGCGATTCCTCGTGGAACCGCTCTGTCATGAAGGCGTCGTCTTTATCTTCGGTGCCGGCCATATCTCTCAGAAGCTTGCCATTTTGACGCGGCTTGTGGGTTTTCGAACCGTGGTGCTTGACGACCGGGCGGAGTTTGCCAACCGAGAGCGTTTTGCATCGGCGGATGATGTCGTAGTGCTCTCCTGTTTCGATCACGCCATGGCGGGGCTGCCCATCGACGAAAACAGCTACCTCGTCCTGGTAACCCGCGGCCACGCCCACGACAAGTCCCTTTTGGGAGAAGCCTTGGCGACACGCGCCGGCTATATCGGGATGATCGGAAGCCGGCGAAAGCGTGACGCTGTCTATCAGGAGCTTGGAAAGGAAGGATTCACGGCAGAGGCTTTCGAGCGGGTGCACTCTCCCATCGGGCTGTCCATCGCCGCGGAAACACCGGAGGAAATCGCCGTCAGCATAACGGCCGAACTGATCGCCGCGCGTGCCGGCGCAAGCAGACAAGACGCTGCCGGGTCTATTCTCTAAAAGCTTTCGCTAGTCCATCCAGAAATACCCTTCTCATCTCCCCTTTTAGGGAGAGAGGCTGGGTGAGGGGGTGTGCTTTTAGAGCCTTACACCCTGACCCTCACCCTCAAGGGAGAGGGAATAAATGGATGGGCACTAGCTAACTTCTGATCAGGCGCATAAACAGAATAAACAATGGTCAAAGGATTCGTTTTAATGGAAAATCCATCAATAACAGCCGTCGTGCTGGCCGCAGGATTTTCTAAGCGCATGGGGCGCCTCAAACCGCTTTTGCCTTTGGGAGCAAGCCGAACCATCGAGCGGGTGCTCAACTTTTTCCAGATGGCCGGCGTGGGTGACATCCTGGTTGTGACCGGCCATCGGTCCGCTGACGTCCGGCAGGCGGTTGAACACGTTAATGTACGTTGCGTCGAAAATCCGGATTACCATCAGGGCATGTTTGCATCGGTTTTGGCCGGCATTCGGGCGCTGCCGGAGCAGTGTCGTGCATTCTTCATCCACCCGACGGATATTCCTCTGGTCAGGCCCCAGACGGTGCGGCGGTTGATGGCGGCTTTTAACGACGCTTCGGCTAAGATCCTTTATCCCACCTTCAGCGGCCGGCGGGGACATCCCACGTTGATCCGGACCTGCCTGGTGCCTTCCATCAGGCAATGGTCCGGTAGCGGAGGGTTGAAGGCTTGTTTGCAGCGCCACGAGGCGGACAGTCTTGAGCTTCCGGTTGTCGATGAAGCAATCTTGCTGGATTTGGATACCCCCGGAGATTATGACCGAATGCAGACGCGGTTGATCGCCGAAGGGTTGCCCTCCGGCGAAGAGTGCCGTGTATTGATAGAGCAGATGCAGATCCTGCCGTCACCCATAGCGGACCACTGCCGGGCCGTTTCGTGGGTGGCCATGCAACTGGCACAAGCCTTGGAAGTTGCCGGCGCCTCCATCGATATTGAGCTGGTTCGTACGGCGGCACTGCTTCACGATATTGCGCGGACCCGGAAAAATCATGCCGAAGCCGGGGCGCGCCTGCTCGCGGGTCATGGCTTTGCCCGTTTGGCACCCATTGTGAGCGCCCATATGGATTTGGATGTGATTCGGGATCGGCCTGTCGATGAAGCCCAAGTGGTCTATTTGGCCGATAAGCTGGTGGATGGAGATCGTTGCGTCGATATGGAGCCCCGTTTCAGTCGTCAGATGGAAACATACAGTGGGAATCGAAGTGCCTTGGACGCCATTGCGCGCAGATGGGAAAATGCACGGCAGATCAGGACCAAAGTGGAGAGGGTGACCGGACAACCCATCGAGGCCATTGTTGCAAATACAAACGCTTCGCTTGGCGGAGAAATGTAATGTTCTCCGCCTTGACTGCAAGAGGGTCCGGGACCTCGTCTGGCGGCACGATTTATCTGTTGCGCCACGGCGCCATTCAATTCCCAAAGGACTGTAAACGCTACATCGGTTGGCATAACCCTCCCTTGAACAGCATTGGTTTTCGGCAGGCTGTCGCCTGGGCGGACTATTTCAGCGGCTTGGGTTTGGAAGAGATCTGTTGCAGTGATCTGATCCGCTGCCGGGTGACCGCTGGAATTATCAGTGCACGCTTTTCCATTGAATCCCGCGCATATCCGGAGTTAAGGGAAGTGTCTCTGGGCGCATGGGAGGGTAAATCGTTCGAATATGTTCAAACGCTCCAACCCCAAGAATTTCAAATGCGCGGCGAAAACCTCGCAGATCATCGTCCGCCCGGAGGGGAGTCTTTTCGCGATCTTCAAAACCGGGCTTGGCCTCTGTTTGAAACGGTGGTCCGTCGCCTTCGTAAGCGGACCCTTATTGTAACCCACGCCGGCGTTATCCGTGTTCTACTATGCCGATTGCTGGGCATGCCGCTAGAGCGTCTGTTTTCCATCGGTCAAAGCTACGGTGCTTTGACGATCATCGACGTGCACCCGAAGGGATGCCGTATTCAGGGGGTGAACCTTCAACAACCGCAAAAAGCGCCATCTGCCGGGCGCCTGACCGTTTTATCCTGAACCTACTTGTCTCCTTCTGGACAAGGAAGTCCGTGGTTCGGTGACGATGCTTTTCGCCCCACAAGACCCCACATATCTACCTCTTATTCAAATTCCATTTTATATTCGGCGGTTTAAGGCGATGATAGCCAAAAACAGGGCCGTGTCAAAGGGGCATTATCTCTTCCATCCATGGTTTCTGCCATCTCCGGAGGAAGAAAAATAAGTGCCGAGTGCCGCCAAGGTTTCTGCCATGCGAATCTGGATCAGCATCATTATATTTTTTTGATTCAGCAGGTTATTTCCACATATGCTACAGGCTCCGGGCGCTGTGATGGAGAAATGGTTATTTCAAGGAATCGTGGCAGATTTTTGGCATAATA
>JASFGJ010000003.1:0-19444 GCA_050123815.1 Desulfobacteraceae bacterium | reverse complement strand
TCATCGGCATCGCGGTGGATGACACCATCCATTTCATCACCCACTACCGGGACGAGATCCTCAGGGACGGCGACATTCTGCGAAGTATCCGCAACACCATTCACGAGGTGGGGCAGGCCATTGCCTTCACCAGCCTGGTCCTGGGGCTGGGATTTCTGATGCTCGCCTTTTCCAGCAACACCAGTTTTATTAAAGTCGGCATTTTCGGGTCCCTGGCCATCTTTGCCGCCCTGCTGAGCGACCTGTTCCTGCTGCCGGCTCTGATCCTTACCTTTAAACCGACATTTTCCACTAAAACCCGAAAACATGCCCTGACCACCGCTGAAACATCGGTGTGATCGGAAACGCTCGACGTGACAAAAAGGAGAAAAACAATGGTCCCGAAAATCTTTTTGACCCTCTCACTCATCTTCGCAACACTGGTGTGGGCTCCGGGAGCCCGGGCGCAAACCGGCGTGGAGATCATGACCGAAGTGGACCGCGTCGCCAGAGAGTCCTCATCATCCGTCCTGCAGGAAGTCAAGTTGATCTCCTGTAAGTACGGCAAAAAAGATGGCAAAACCGTCTGCACAGAAAGGCCCCGAACCAAACGGATCGAAAGCGTTCAGCTCGACGCGGGCGACCGTCAAGAGGACAGCAAAACCGTCTCCTTCATCCTGGAGCCCATCGGAGAAAAGGGCATGGCCATGCTGAGCTACGAGTTCGACGCACAGGATAAGGACAATGTCTCATGGCTCTATCTGCCGGCCATGGGCAAGGTCAAAAAAATCATCAGCAGCGATCCGGACGACGATTCGGGAAGCAGCTTTTTCGGCAGTGAATTCTTCCTCGAAGATCTTGAAAACATCGATGTGGACGACTACACCTACCCCCATATAGAGGAAGGTCAATACCAGGGAAGGCCTGTCTGGATCATCGAAGCGGTTCCGGTACCGGCCCATCTGCGCAAAACGAGATACGGCAAATCAAAGCTGTGGATCGACCGCGAACGGCATATCCTGCTGATGTCACAGCTGTATGACAAACGGCTCAAACCGTACAAGCAGATCACCATGAGCCGTATTGAACAGATCGACGGGGTGTGGACCCCGAGACGTACCATCGTGAAAAATCTGGTTTCCAAAAGAATGTCCGTCATGATGGTAACGTCCGTATGCTTTAATGTAAATGTCTCCCCCCAATTTCTAACCCAGCGCGCACTGATCGATTTCGCCTATCGCGAACGGGAACTGGCCGGCTTGAGAAAGCATCTGCAAGGCAAATGAGACAAAAAAATAAAATAGCCGCGCTGATGCTCATGGTTCTGGTGCTCGGCTGCAACTTGCCGTTGTACGCCGCTTCACCGGAAACAGCATTTGATGGTGAGGCCCAAGGGCAGGAACATTTCGATGCGGAATTGGACCCCGGCGATACGGCGTTTGACTTCGACCCGGCAACGGTGTCGGAAACGTCCGACGAAGAGAGCGTCATCTTTGAAGAAGATGTCGAGGATGACACCTTTGGCCGGGAGGCGGAGCAGCAAACCGAAGACAGCAAGCCCTCGCTGATGGCATCGCTGCTATCCACCGCGCGTTTTACGCTCAAACATGAAGCCTTTTACAAGATCACGCGTCCGGACGGCATCAAAAGCAACCGCACCTCCCTGCGGTTGGAGTATTCCCGATCCATCGGGCCTCATTTTTTCGTGCAGCTGGATACGAAACAAACGCTTTTCTGGGGAGACGATCACCGAGCGAAAGCCGAAGACAAGGAGATGACCACCGAGAACTTCACCCGGGAGGCCTTTGGCCAGGCCAGTTTCGCCGACACCAGCATCAAGGCCGGCATTCAAATCCTGATTTGGGGGGAATCGGAAGGCGGCGCCATCACCGATGTGATCAGCCCTCGGGACTATTCCGAAGCCTTTTTCATCTCACTCGAAGAATCGCGCATCGGGCAACCCATGTTTCTTGTGGACCAGTTCACACCATTGGGAGACGTCAGCGCGTTTTTCATACCCGATCCCGAATTCAACAAGCACCCCGAAGACAATACCGCCTACCATTACGATGAATTTAACGATCCGGTGCATTACCGTGAGGAGAGCTCCGATACGCCGGGTTATGAATTCGGCGGCCGATGGAGAAAAACGTTCGGCCAGAGCGATGTCGCCCTGATGGCCGCCAGCCTGATCGAAAATGATTATATCCATCGTTTCGACGGGGTCGGCGCCGACGGCGCAATGGTCGTCACGAAGAAAAAAGAGCGTTTTGCCCTGGCCGGTCTCACCTTCAATTATGTGCGGGGCAGTTTTTTGTACAAGGGGGAGATCGGAATGAAATTTCCCCAGCATTTCAACAATGCCGATATGCAGATCGAGAAGAGAGATGTCCTCGATGCGGCCCTGGGTTTGGAATATTCTCCGGGGGGTGCTTATACCCTTGGCCTGGAGCTGGTCAATCGGCACATCATGGATTGGGACGGCGATCTGGTCGGTGTAAGCGAAAATGCAACCAGTGCGGTCCTGCTATGGGAAAAGGAGTTTTTGAATGAAACCTTTTCCGTCTCCTGGATGTCCATCTACTCAACGCCTGAGCAGGGGTATCTCCATACACTGAGAACAACCTATAAATGGACCGATCATCTCTCCTTGAAATTCGAGGCCTTCTACCCGGACATTTCCGATCCCGAAAACAGTCTATGGATCTATCGCGACCAAAAGCAGGTGGCCATGAAAATTCAGGTCCAATTTTAAGTTGTCAGCTCCATATTAACACCACCATAAGACCTGATCAGTTCACTATACTTTTTGGCGCACTCTCTGAACTTTAGTGTTCTAAGCACATGCATTAACTGCTCTTTGAATTTATCGATTGCTATCTTCATAATTATCTTTGTCCGTTTATTATTGACCATTCAAACGATACGCATTACAATCCGATTTATCATCAGGTGATGACAGTAAGGTTCAATCCAGCGATAAACAACTGTCACCATCAGATCAGCAAGTGGTGGGCATCAGAAAGCCTTTAACAAACGACCTGCCGTATGGTCACCAACGCGACTAAACCGTTCCACCATTTCAACGCTAAAAGAAAAAAAGAGTATGAGAGCTGTACTGTATCGATCTGTATTGTTGATTTCAATGTTTCCGTTTCATGGTTTTGCCGATACGCAAATTGACAGTTTGCCGTATACCTGCAGCACGCCAAACGAACGATACTACCTGTCATCCGATCTGACCCTGGATACCGGCACAGCCATTACCATATCTGCGTCCGATGTAGTGATTGATGGCCGGAACTATACACTGAATTTTGCTCAGACAGGCCCGGGTGTGGGGGTGGATATCAATAATCAATCCCGTGTAGAGATAAAAGACCTGACGTTTTCTACTACCTATACAACGCAGGACGGTAATTATGTGCGGGCAATCTATACGGGTTCTTCCGGGGCAAGGTCTCCAGATATATACGATTGCAGCATATATGTGATAGGCCGCCAGGTCAACGAAAGCTACGCTCGTGAACGAGGAGTTGATGGGGCGTGTATTGCTTCCGGCACCATTCAAAACAACACCTTTGATGTTTCCGGTGTGGACAGATCCCATGCATTGAATCTATCCGGTCCGTGGACGGTTTCGGGAAATCTATTTACTATTCACGATCATACTGTCACGTCCAGCTATCCCATAATTGTAAATTTAGGTGGTGACACGGCAATCACTGTGGAAAAAAATACTTTTAATGTCCAGTCAAGTTGCACGAACATCTATATTATCGGCGGCTGGAACACCAGCAATCATGAAATTTTAAGCAACACGATAAACTACGCCGGCGTGCATGGCAGGATCATTACTCCCGATAATTTGTCTGCCGACTGGATTGTACGCAACAACGACATAAACATTACAGGCGCCGGCAGCGGCACTATCTATGGCATTCGATACCGCAACGCCAACAATGCAGCTAACGGAGGGTGCGCAGGAGGACACATCATAGAGTATAACGACATCGACTGCTCTACATACCAGGGCTCCGGCGGTTGTTTGCCGATATCCATCGGAGGCTATAGCGGCGATGAATGGAGCGCTCCGGATTGTCCAGGTGTAGCAATACGGTATAATAAATTTAAAGCGCTATCAGGGGCATTTAACGTTTATGGCAGCGATCCTGTCGGGCAGGTCAATGTAGAGGACAATGATATCTATTGCAATGAACTTGAATCGACTTCTACCAGTGGATTTCCCATTTCAATAAGAACGCAATTGCTGGATGACATCCAGTTTTCGCATAACAACATCATTACAAATCACTCGGACGGGTATGAAGTTAGCGCATCTGATGACCACACCGGCAATGTCACCATATGCGAAAGCGGAACGATAGATCTTTCCGGAGGTGGGGCTGTGTCAACTTCGTCATCTCCATGCCAAGATGGCCATTCAGGTTGTTATTCAGATGCCGGGCTTCTTCCAGCGACTGCCAATCACGCTCCGGTAGCCGCCAATGACACAGCCGTCACCGCTTATGACACCCCTGTCACCATCGACGTCATTGCAAACGACAGTGATGTCGACGGTGATATTTTAACCATCGAGAGCTACAATGCCCTGTCCGCCAATGACGGTACCGTGGCACAGCAAGAGACGAACAATTTAATCTATACACCGGCTTCAGGTTTTAGCGGCACAGATACATTTACCTATGTCATTACCGATGGCCGAGATGTGTCCGGCACGGCTACCGTGACCATCACTGTGCAAGCACAGGATGGGTCGGATTCAGGTAAAAGTGAAACCGGTGGTAGCGGATGTTTTGTCAGCATTGTATGGTAATGATTGGATTAAACGCCTCTTCCCAACGCAGATATTGGGTTCGAGGGCAGGTTTTGAATCCATGTTCCGAATCCGATTCTAATCGAACAACTTGCGGTACCGTGCATACCCATTCTCTTCCAGCTTATCCGCCGCAATAAACCGCAGGGCCGCCGAATTGATGCAGTAGCGTTGGCCGGTAGGCTGCGGCCCGTCGGGAAATACATGGCCGAGATGGGAGTCTGCCTGTCGGCTGCGAACTTCGGTGCGGGTCATGAGCAGCCGCCTGTCGGTTTTTTCCACGATATTGTCGGGCTCCAGGGGTTGGGTGAAACTGGGCCAGCCGGTACCGGAGTCGAACTTGTCTTTTGAACTGAACAGCGGTTCGCCTGAGACGATATCGACATAGATGCCGGTCTGCTTATTATCCCAATATTCATTTTGGAACGGCGGTTCGGTCCCCTCGTTCTGGGTGACATTGTATTGCATCGGTGTCAGTTGTGTGCGCAGGGCGTCTTGATCGGGCTTGTAGAACGGTTGAGGCTGTGCGGCGGTTGTTGTTTGGCGGCCAGCATAGGAGCCCCACAATCTGCTCAAGGCTTGGTCGCGGCCTGAATTGTTGCGATAAAATTTATAGCGCACCGGATGGCACTTATAATAATTCTGATGGAATGGTTCGGCCGGGTGGAATGTGGCGGCCGGCAGGATCTGTGTAACGATATCTCTGTCAAAGTGGCCGGATTGTTTGATTGCCTCTTTTGATGCAAGGGCGGCGCTTTGCTGTTCAGCGTCATGAAAGAAAATGGCCGTGCGGTACTGGTCGCCGCGATCGACGAACTGCCCTCCCGGATCGGTCGGATCGATATGTCGCCAGAAAATATCCAGCAAGCGATCATAGTCAATGATTTCAGGGTCATAGTGCACCTGTACCGCTTCCAGATGCCCGCTGCGTCCGGAACAGACATCGTCATAGGTGGGGTGCTGCATATGACCACCGGTATAGCCGGATACCACCTGCCGGACCCCTTCGTGCTTTGAAAAATCCGACTCGCTGCACCAGAAACAGCCGCCGGCAAAAGTGGCGATTGGATACGATTTTATATCTTTGGTCATGGCGTCACCTGCGGGCTGCAATCGCACCGCAACCCTTCAATAGGCTTTAAGATAATGTTTTTGGACTGCGTTATCGGTCGTCGCGGTATTGCAATACAGCTTTTTCCCTCTATCCTTGCCAACAACATTATCTTTAAGCCTATATTATCTGTAGCTATTTGGTTTAATCATGATTTGTGGATTGTCAAAACCGGCGGCCGGGCGGACGGCAGTAAACTGGTGCCATCCTTCATTAAGGGCTCGCGAAAAAATAACTTTACATTTTTATACGGACCTTAAGGGGTTTGCACCGGAATCCGATAACGCTGTCGTATCACATCATGAATCGATTCAAGCTCCTCAGGGTCCAGAAAAATCACATTGGGATGCTGCTCCACTTCGATCTTATGGAATCCGTCGAGAGGATGATCGAGGGCCGGCATGATGTCTGCCAGCTTGCCGATGGGCTTACCGTTGATTTTCGTTACGACGAGATTGGCGAGCTGTTCGTAGCCGATGGTGTAGGAGGTGGGAATGATCCCGGAAATGATGACGATTTTTTCACGCTGGTCGCCGTTCAGGTAATCCTGGTTCTGGTTGTAATAGAGCAGATGCACCGGTGCCCGGGAATGCCAGTTTTTGCCGTATTCTCGGAGATATGACATTGAAAGTTCCTGAAATACCAGCCCCCCCACGATCTGATAGCGAGGCGCTTGATCGATGATATAAGGTGGCACCAAGTACTCGTCGGGTTGGCGATGATCCAGTTGAACGTCCAAGGTTATGGTTTCACCGTTGCGGAATATCCGCATTTTCACGGTGTCGTCGACAAAATGCTGGGTGCGGATCAGGTGACTCAACGATGTCTGACCGTAAGTGGGGTGGTCGAACTGCCCGGTATTGGAGATCTCTGTGCCGGCAATGTGCGTTACAACGTCGCCGGCTTTGAGGCCGGCGCGGCCTGAGGGGCCGCCTTTGATGACCTTTTGAATGTAGATGCCGCTCCGGTCGTCGGGCAGACTGATATAGCGCCGCAATTGCGGATCCAGGGTCGGGCCGTAGCGGAAACCGGCCAATGGAAATCCCTGGTAAGTCACGCCGCGGGCATCTTCCAGAAAATGGGAGATTACCGGTGCCGCAATCACATCAATGGTCTGGCCGGCATCATTGGACGGCAGCACCAGTCCGGCCAAGGTACGGCCGCGCACGACGGGTAGGGTCAAGTTGTCGAAGCGATATTGAAGGGAATTGCTCAATCGGTAAGTTAAAAAATAATTGCCCTGGGTGTAGGCGTTCATTTCTATGGAGATCACCTGCCCGATGCTCGAAATGATGTCGCCGTTGGGCTTGACCTGCCAGATTGTCAGATCATCTCCGGCGGTAACCTCTCGCTTGGCGAGGGGCAACGGATGTCGGCCCGCGAGAAATTCCGGGTTTTCCGGTTTGAGCAGCGCCAGATTGGCTTCGTAGTCGACCACATCCACCGAGGCCCGGTGTTTTTCGCGCGTGTCGATCGTTTCCAATTCAATGTAGCGCGCATTGGCGACCAGCAAGCCGGTGACCAGGACGCGCCCGTCAGGTACGATCACGCCGATGGCGCGCCGGGTGACCGGCCGTCGTTGCTGCCAGGGGCGATGAAAATGATAGCCTTGGCTTGTGACGGTCACCCGCAGTACCGAATCGCCGGCCCAAAGCGGAGGGGGGGCATGGTCGGCAGGGGGCATTACCGATCGGCAAGCCGCAAGGGTGAACGATAGACTCAACGCCAACAGCCAAAAAATAATTGCACGCATATATAATCTTTCTTATTTGTCTTCGTTTGTTTTCAGCGTTACTGAACGGGTCGATTGGCCAACCATTCAGGAGGAACGATATCGTCCGCCAAATGGGATTCTTTTACCACGCCGTAACGTTCGCGAATCCGTCTGCGCGCCTCGGCCACCACCCGGCCTTCCAGTACCAATGGCTGGGGATCACCGACAACTCGGATAACATAAAATTCGGATGGCTTGGCAAATGCCGCAGCCACATCTTCGAGCGTTTTTACCTGAACTCCGTTGATTTGATCAACGATTGTAAGGACAAAACGTTTGAGATAGGCGTTGATCGGATCCGGTAAAATTTTGCTGATGACCACGACTTCAGGGTGCTGTAGATACAACTCCTTGTCTAAAAATTGCGCGTAGTGATATCGGAGGTTGACCGATCTGGTTTGCAAAACGGAGTAGAAAGAACTCGACAGCGGCTGAAACACAAGCCCGCCGAACAATACAAAGCGTGGCTGGACATCGTATTGCTGAGCCTGAACCAGATAAGGCCAGGGAGTGGACAATGTGATCGATACCGTCATTTTGCGTCCCCGGCGCAGGATGTCGAGCGTGACTTGGTCCCCTTTGAATTTACGTTCCACGATTTCGTTGAGCAACAGGCGGTCGTTGTCCATGTCGACCCGGCCGTCGCTGAAGATGTGACGGCCGTCGATGGTCAGCAGAACGTCTTGCGTTTCGAGCTTGCCATAGGCGGCGCCGGCTTGAAGAACTTCACTGACCATTACGCCGAAGTCACCGGGTTCCAGGCCTAAAGCACGTCGGTGCGTCGGATTGATCAATGGGAAAAACTGGATGCCGATATCCACATAACGGTCGTATCGTCCGTCGGCGACATCCTGCAGAAATCGGGTGATTACCGGCACGGGGATCATGTAACCGACATTTTGAGCCACCATTCCACTGAAGCCCTGAAATGCCACGCCAACCACGGCACCATTCTGGATGACCGGGCCGCCGCTGTTGCCCGGGTTGATGGCCGCATCGATTTGAATCGCCAGATGGCTGTCGACGCCGGAGTGGGCGTAGACACGATAATCGATGCGCGAAACGACGCCTCTGGTGACCGAGAGACGCTCGCCGCCGATGGGGTAACCAAACACGACCACCGTCGAGTCGAGCGCCGGAACCGCCCCCAAACGCAGGTTTGATGTGCCTTCGAAAAACGAGCTGTCCAGCACTTCGAGCATGGCCAGATCGCAGTCATGGGCGATGAACTTGACGCGGGCTTCGTATCGGCTCGAATCCCCCTCTTTTTCCACGGCGATAAAGCGTGCGTTGCTGACGACATGGGCATTGGTCAGGATACGCTGTCCCGAAATGATAAATCCCGATCCCATGCCTGAGGTTGAGTCTCCCGGATCCCACGGTACGCTGTAGTCGGGGGTTTGGGCGACGGTATAGATGCGCACCACACTTTTTCGTATGGCATCGATACTCCTTGCGCCGGCGTTGCCGGGAAACGAGCCGATACTCCATAACAGCAGTAACACTATGAATAAGTGGTACCGAATGTCCTTAATAGCGTAGCTCATGCTTACAGATCCTTTGGTTGTCGTGTGAGGGGTGTGGATTAATAGCTTCTGCGAGCCTTGATAATCGTTCCGCAACAGATTCTGATCATTTTTCGTTGCACCGGTTTCAAGGATCGCTCGACGACAATTTTCTACTTTAAGGCACTTTTCATAGGATCGCAACACCAGAACGGTCTTGCCGGGGGATGAAATCCCGGCTCTAAAGTCGGGGTTCGCTTAAAAATGATTCAAAGGCTATTGAAATCCGATGGATCAATGATTAGCATTCGGCCTGTACTCGAAAATTGGTTGAATTTGGATCTTAACGTAATGTAAAGCACGAGTGGCCGGGGTTGCGCGAAATGTGTTTTTTTCTTTGAAATCTGAACATCTATCTGCTGCTTCTGAATTTGGTTGCGCGTCTGTTGAGGGGACTTGAAATGATGACCTGTGAAAAATGCCGCTGCAAGACACATGTTATTTATGTCACACGCAGCGATGGCAAGATTTGTGGACAATGTCGCATGGAACTGGTCAAGTGCGGGTGCGAGGAATCTGCAGAGTCTGCGAAAAAAAAGTAGCGGGTCTCTGTGCCGTAGGAAAAACCGGGCTCAAGCCTCCACCGATTCGGTCCACTGGGTGATGATTCTCCGATCATCGGGCTGGATGGACGTGATGCGCAAGTGATTGATTATCTCCGATCCCCGGGATTCGGTTTCCAATACTTTGGCATAAATGGCTTCAAAACAGTGTGCTTCGGCACAAAAATTAAGCTGGACTTTCACATCGCTCAGAGGCTCCAGCGGGGGGCTTACCGCCACCTGCCATATATCTGCCGCAACAGTCACCGTCTGACCGGCCATAGCGGGCTCAACGACCTTTTTCCCATCAACCTGCCAGCAAGTGAATGACAGCTGCAGGTCAATCTGCTGCGATTTCTTTTCAGATGTTTCCAACTTGACCTGAAACGGTGAATGCATTTCCTTGACGGGAAAGCAGACCAAGGGCTCTTTGAGCCCCTTCATCATTACAGTATACGGTTTTTCGACCTGCACGCCCGATTCCACCAGGCGGTAGGTTGGTTCGCCAATGAATACCTGCCCGCCGGTGGTAATGGATTCGATGCGCGATGCCGTGTTGACCGGTATACCGATAATGCCGTATTTCGATCGGATATCCGAGCCGATATTGCCTACGATGACGGATCCTGTGTTGATGCCGATGCCCATCTCCAGCGCTGGAAAACCTTCCTGTGTGAATTCCTTGTTTAATTTTCTCAACGCGTTTTGCATCTCCAGCGCGCAAGCCACGGCGCGGGCAGGATCGTCTGGATGACGTTCCGGCACGCCAAAGATGGTCAGGATGCCGTCTCCCAGAAATTCGTCAATCAGGCCGTCGTAAGCGGTAATGATCTTGGCCATGGCACCGAAATAGCGATTCAGCAGGCGTAAGGTCATTTCAGGATCGCTGGTTTCGGTAATCCTGGTAAAACCCCGCAGGTCAGCCATCAGGATCGTGACGGTTTTTCGGCGACCGCCAATTTTATGCCCATCTGGTGAGGCCAGGATCTCGTCCACCACCTTTTTGGAAACATAGCGGCCAAAGGTTTCTCGAATAAAATTGACCAACCGCAACCGTTCACTGGAAACGTGCAGGATTTTTACCAGCATGCGTCGGCGTGTTTCCACGATGTCTGTAATCTCTTCCGGTGTTCCGGCCGGCAAATCCACATGATCCGCCTCGGGCGCCTCTGTGTCCAATTTCAGATTGGCGCGGGAAATGGTTTCCAACGGTGTGATGATCTTCTTTTGAAGAAAGCTGCGCAGACTGAGTGTCACAAAAGCGATGATGATCGTGACCAGGATCAGGATGCGGATGGCGAACCAGAACAGGTCGATGAATGCCGCGTCCTCGGTTGCGGCCCTGTAACCCAATGACCAGACCAGCAGAATCATCTCAATCAGCAGAATCCTCCAAAACACACCTTTGACCAGTATCCTGCGGACGCTGTTGTTCGCACGGCTGTTCTTTGCGGGGTTGGTTTGTACAGGTGATGATTCTGGGTCCACGCGTGTACTCCTCGTTTTCGAAAACACTAACGGCGATGTTGTTAAAGAGTCGTAACTGGCGACCAATACTTACTGAACATTTTTAGCAAGAAGCAGCACTGTCGGACGGGTATTATGCGCTCGGCGGCGAATCGGCAAAAAAACACGCCGCATGTTGATTTCGATCGATCTGCCGCAGTTGAGGGTTCTGCCCGGCGCAGTTTGCTTCATCCGCCCAATTGCAGCGGCTGTAAAAAATGCAGGCTCGATCCGACACGGTCTTGCGCGGTTCATGGCGCAAGGTGTTGTGACGCCGCTGCGCCCCGACATGTCCATATTTAGGAAGCGCATCCAGCAGTGCTCGGGTGTAGGGATGCCGCGGCGAACCAATGACCGATTTTGCGGCCCCCAATTCGACGATACGGCCTCGGTAAATGACCGCAATACGGTCGCACATGTAGTGAGCGGCGGCCAGGCTGTGGGTGATGAAGATTAATGTCATACGTCGCCGCTGCTGGATGTCGACCAGGATCTTGTAGATTTGCACCGCTATGGAGGCGTCCAGCATCGATGTGGGTTCATCGGCCACCACCACCTCCGGCTCCAGCACCATGGCGCGCGCAATGGCCACTCGTTGGCGCTGGCCCCCGCTGAGCTGGTGGGGGTAAGCGTGAAAAAAATTCATGACAGGTGTCAATCCTACCATTTCGAGGGTTTTGACAACGCGTATGGCCTGATCGGCTTTTTTAAAATCGTGGTGGATTTGCAATGGTTCCGTCACCGTGTCCTTTACGGACATATAGGGGTTCAGCGATTGATAGGGATCTTGAAATATCATTTGCACCCGGTGCCGGAAGTGCTTCAACGCTTTGACACGAAGCGTGTCGACAGGCTGTCCCAGAACACGGATCGTCCCTTGATCGGGTTTTTCGAGGCGGACCATCAAGCGCCCCGCGGTCGTTTTTCCACTGCCGCTTTCACCAACCAGGCCGAATATTTCACCTTGATAGATCGATAAATCGACCGACTTCAGGGCAGTGACCAAATGTGACGGCCCTGTCAGGAGGCTGCCGCCGGATTGATAGGTCTTGGTCACCCTGTTCAGTTCAATGACAATTTGATCAGGCATAAAGTTTTTAATCCTTTCGCCATCTTTTTTATGCATCATTGGGGGCGGGGTGGCAGCACCTTATTTTATGCGTCGCTGTCAAGTTTTGCCAGCCCGGCGGGTCGATACCGCAACTATCCCTTTGGCATGGGCAGCGGTCGCAAAATCGGCATCCCGGAGGCAATGCCACCATGTCCGGGGGATTTCCCGGTATCGGCGCCGGATCTCTGCGGTCGTTGTCCAACGTGATGTGTGCCGCCAGCAGGGCTTTGGTATAGGGATGCGCGGGTGCGTGAAACACTTCCGATCGCGTGCCCAATTCAACCAATTGACCGGCATACATCACTCCGATATGGTCGCAGGTGTCCGCAACCACGGCGATGTCGTGAGAGATCAGCACAATGCCGATACCCAGGGTCCGTTGAAGTTTGCGCAGTGTTTGCAGAATTTGATCCTGGACAATGACATCCAGAGCCGTTGTCGGTTCATCCGCAATGATGATTTCCGGGCGGCAGGCCAGGGCCATGGCGATAACGGCCCGTTGGCGCATCCCGCCGCTGTACTGGTGCGGATAATCCTTTTGACGTGCCTTGGGAATTCCGACCAGATCGAACAATTCAGCGACCCGGTTTTGTACATCCGGTCCGGGCAGATCCGGCTCATGAAATCGAATGGTTTCGGCGATTTGTTCACCTACGCGCTGAATGGGGTTCATCGCGTTCATGGCGGCCTGGAAGATCATTGAAATTTTGTTCCATCGAATCTGTCGGATCTGCTCCGGCGCCGCGGCTAACAGGTCGATACCCGACAGCTCGATCCGACCGCTGGGGATCGATGCATTGCCCGGCAACAGCCGCATGATGGCGGTGCCGATGGTGGATTTGCCGCTTCCCGACTCGCCGACCAGCCCAAGTGTTTGTCCTTTCTCCAAGGTGAAGCTTGCCCGGTCGACCGCCGTCAGCAAGCCGCGGCGGGTCCGGTATGTGATACTCAAATTGTCGACACTGAGCAACGGCATAGGCTTACGCCTCCTCTTTTCTGAGGCGCGGGTCCAGGATTTCGTCCATGGCGCGTCCGATCATATAGAACGAGAGCGTCAATGCAGAGATGCATATTCCCGGCGGCAGCAACCAGTAGGGCGCCTGAAACATGTGACCGGTTTTCCACACCCATTGAAGCATCATTCCCCAGGAGACCATTGCAGGGTCCCCAAAACCCAAAAAGGAGAGGGCCGCTTCGATGATGATGGCGGAGGTCACCCGAAATGTCATGTACAGCAGGGCCAATGGCAGGACATTGGGCAGGATGTGGCGCACCAGAATGCGTGCATTGGAGGCGCCGGCCACCCGGGCGGCATCGATAAACGGTCGATGTTTCAGGGCCATGGTACGGGCGCGAATCACCCGGGAGACTCCCGGCCAGCGAAACAGTGCGATCATGAGGACCACGGTCCAGATATTGAGATGGCCGAACAGCGCCGCCAGCATCAAGACGACCAGCAGGGTCGGCATGACCATGATCATGTCGGCCAGTCGCATCAGAATGGTGTCCACATGGCGTCCGGCATAGCCGGCGATCATTCCGACGCCCGTGCCCAGAAATATGCTCATAAATGCCGAGGTGATCCCAACCATGAAGGCAATCCTGGCACCGGCCAGGAGCTGACTGAACAGATCGCGTCCGATAAAATCGGTGCCCAGCCAATGCCGCCAACTGGGGCCGGTGCTATGTGAAATCAGCGGATCGACCCCGGACATGGGGTGATACATGGGATCGATCAACGGCGGTATAAAACTGCCAAGCGCCATCAGCGCAAAAATTCCCAGCAGCCCCATGCCGATGCGCCCCACCGGCTTTTCGATGAACATCGCCCAACTCTGCGCCAGGGCCTCCACCCAGTACGGACGCGCCGATTCGATCCCCGGCTCGCAGGCCGCCGCATCACTGGTAACGATTTCACTCATTCACGAATACCCGTTTCATATGATAATGACTCAACGTAATACCTAACCGGCAACCGGCCAACCGGCAAAACCGGCCAACCGGCAAAACCGGACAACCGGCAAAACCGGCCAACCGGCAAAACCGGACAACCGGCAAAACCGGCAACCGGCCAACCGGCAAAACCGGCAACCGGCCAACCGGCCAACCGGCAAAACCGGCAAAACCGGCAAACCGACCCAACCTGTTTTCAGTCATAGCGAATGCGCGGATCGAGCCGGGCATAAAGCAAATCCACAACCAAATTGGCCACCAAAACAACGGCGGCGATCAGTAAAAAACATCCCTGGGCCAATGGATAGTCATTGTTGCCGACCGCGAAAACCAGCTCGCGTCCAATTCCCGGCCACGAGAAAATTGTCTCCGTCAGCGCGCCGCCATTGATGGAAAACGCCAGGGAGAGTCCTACGCTTGTCACAACAGGCAGCGCGGCGTTGGGTGCGGCATGTCGGTCCCGGATCAATTCTTCCGGCAGCCCCTTGGCCCGGGCGGTAAAGATATAGTCCTCGGTCAGCGTATCGAGCATGCTGCCGCGCATGATCAGCAAATAGCTCCCAAAGTGGATGATGAAAAGCGTCAGAAGCGGCAGCAGCAAATGGTGGAGCACATCCAGGATTTTGATGAACCGGCCCGATTCCGGGTTCATCCAGATCTCCGCCGAGATCATGCCGGTCATTGGGAACCAGCCCACTTTGAATGAAAGAACCCAGATGATGAGCAGTGCCAGCCACGGTAGAAACAGGGTATGGCAGATCAGAGCGCCGATGGTGACGCCGGTGTCGACCCGGCTGCCTTTGCGCCAAGCAACCCGCTTTCCTATCCAGACGCCTGCCAGGGCCGATAGGATCACGGCAGTGGTGAACAGCAGGATCGTGTTGGGAAGGCGTTGTGCGATCAGCTGAGCCACTGGTTGACCATAGTGAAAGGAGACCCCCAATCGCCCGGCAAAAAAGTTGCGCAGGTAGAGAAGGTATTGCGCTGCCAGGGGTTTGTCCAATCCCAGTTGGGCTTTGAGTATTTCGGCCTCTTCCGGCGTCATACTGGGATCGATCATGCGGGTGACCGGATCGCCCGGCGCCAGCCTGAACAAGAAAAAGAGCACCGTCAGGATGACGAAGAAGATCACAACGATTTCAATGCTGCGGCGCAATATGTAGCGTTTTAAGTTCATGGTTGAGCTGCACCTGTAATCCGTGTGGTCGATGGGTTTGGGCGGGGCTTGAGCATGCAAAACGACCAACGGTTGCCGATTCCTTCGATCATGGAAACCCAACCCTCGAAACGATCGGTTCGTACCGCTTCCACCAGAAAGGGATTGTACAAGGGAATATAGGGCAGTTCCGTGCTGATGGTCTTTTGCATTTGGTACAGCAGCTGCCTTCGTCGTGATTCATCCATTTCGCTTTGTGATTGAATGGCGATGCGGTCGTACCCCTTGTTTCGGAATCCGCTCATGTTGTAGCCGCGCCGTTTGTCTTGGGACGACAGGAAAAAATAGCGCAGATAGTCGCCGTGCAGCGGCAGCCGTCCGTACCCCAGTACAAACATGTCAAAATCATGGTGTGATTTAATCTTCTCAAGCAATGAGCCGAAATGCATGGGGCGCGCAAATGCCGGCAACCCGATATCACGCAACCACTGCTGAATCATCATGCCGCTCATGGCTCGATGTGCATCGTAGTCTGCCGGAGGGGTGAGAATGTCAAAGGGTGCCATGGCCGTCCCGTCAGGGCGGCGCAATCCGTCGGTCGGCTGCACCCGTCCCTGAGCATCGATTGGGGGCCGGCGCCATGTGTACCCTGCGCGCGACAAAATCTCATAGGCGGTTTTGATCCGGGTCGCGCGGTCCAGCCCGGCGCCATGGCGGGTGACATCGGGATTATACCAGCGTAAGTTTCCAGGCGGAACGATCGAATCCATCATCGTTCCCTGGTTCTGCAGAATACGATGGACGATGAACTCTTTATCCACAAGGGTCGCAACGGCCCGCCGCAGGGGCCGGTGGTTAAATGGCGGTCGGCGCAGATTGAACCCCATGAAGTAGAGCGCACTCTTTTTGCTCGCGAAGACCCGAATGTCCGGAGCTTCAGACAAACTTTTCATGTATCCGGCCGGAATGCCCCACCAGTACATGTCGATCTCTCCCTTGCGCAAAGCCAGAATTCCGACATCGGCATTGGCGTAGTTCTTGAACAGAATGCCGTCGAAGTATGGGCCCAAGGTGAAACCGCCTATGGTTTTGCCGCTGCCGAAAAAGTGTTTGTTCCTTGTCAGATAAAGAAAGTTCCCGCGGCGCCATTGTTTGAACACAAAGGGGCCGCTTCCAACGGGTTGCACAATGGGGTGATTGATCAGCGCCACAAGTGGATTTTTGCTTTTGCGGGCTTGGGCGGCTATGGGCTCCCACTGATGCGCCGGCACGACGGGGACTGTCAGCGTTCCGCCCAGAAACGTGGCGTACGGTTTTTTAAGATGGAACACCACCGTGGCTGCATTCGGCGTTTCGATCGATTTGACCAGACGCCATTTGGAGACATAGCGCGGGATCTCAAATTCCTTTACCAGTCGTCCGGTAAATGCGACATCTTCAGATGTAAGGGGGGTGCCGTCCGACCAGCATGCCGGACGCAAACGCACGGTATACGTCTGATGCCGAGCGTCGTACTCCGGCAGTTCCGCCGCCAGCCATGGAATAAAATCGAGGCTTTCGGGGGCCCTGATGTACAGTGGTTGATAGATTCGAGACAGGACATTGGCGGTGTTACGGTCCCCGGACAGCCACACATTGAGCGTACGCGGTTCCTGGGACATTCCGATGCGCAATATCTGCTGTTCGGTCTGCTGGCTGCAGCCATAGAGCAATCCAGGCATTATAAACAGTAAGAGCAAGACCGCATGGAAACCAATTGGTTCGGACGCGGTGCTAACAGCCCGCATTGGTTTTATGTTCTTGTGCTTTTTTTTCGACAAAATCGATGACCTTTTTTTCCAGCTGGATATCGTTCAAGCGATTGATGCGGGGAATCCCCCCGGGAGAGACGCAATTGATCTCTACCAGTTTCTCTCCGATTATATCGATTCCCACAAAGTACAACCCATCGCGTACAAGCCGCGGGCCAATGATGGAACAGATTTCTCTCTCCCGCGCTGTTACGTCATGTTTCACGACTGTTGCGCCGGCGTGCACGTTGGCACGGAAATCCCCATCGCTTGGTATGCGCCCCATGGCGCCGATGATCTCCCCATTGAGAATCAACACCCGGACATCGCCGTTGATCCTGGCATCATCCAAATATTCCTGTACCATGATCGGTTCCCGGTCCGGGTAGGGGAGACTGGCGCGGGTGTAATAATCGATCAGCGAGACAAGATTTTCACGGTCTTTGGTACTCACCTTAATCACGCCTTCACCGCCGAAGCGCTGCAGCGGCTTGATGATCATTGCACCGCCGAACTCTTCGATGATCTTCTTCAGACGGCCGGGATAGCGGGATACATGGGTTTCGGGAATGATATTCGGAAAGTTGAGGGTGTACAATTTGCTGTTTCCGATAATTTGGCCGTGCGTGCTGTTAATCATAAAAACGTTGTCATTGACCGGTGCCAGAAATTCCATGGCCTGGTAGCTCAAGGGGGGATTCTTCCGCAGAAACAGCACATCCAGATCGGTAATGGTTTCAAAGATAAGCTCGTCTTTATCGACGCGCGTGATCAACGCGTGCCAGTATTGATCGAGCGGTTGGTCCGGGGCAACACTGATATCGCGCATGCGTGCCACCACTTCATTTCGCCGGATATAGATATCATGAGGTTCGAGAAAATAGACCGCATGTCTCCGCTGGTTGCATTCATACATCAGATGACTGGTCGTTTCATTGGTCGGCTCGATGGATTCGAGTCGATCCATTAAAAAAGCGATTTTCATAGCTCCCCCTGATCAGTGAAGCCAACGGCTATCTATAAGCTTTAAGATAATTGATTTTACACGTCTGCATTCAAAGCCCCGACCCGCCTTTTTTGATAGTCTTATTGCGCTGCGCATCCTTACATTGTTTTAATGTTGAAAAAACAGCCTGTCCGGGATCAGGACGAGAAAGGCGCTGAGTATGGATTCGAGGATCGGTTCTGATTTATTCGATTTGGGGAGCGGTCAGGTCATCTTCTGATGCAATTTGCGGATGCGGCTGCTCAGGACTTTGCAGATTCCCAATGCGATCTGGGGATATTCGCGGACCATTTCATCAAATTGCTGTTTGTGGAGCACAAGCATGCGGCAGGGTTTGACTGTCCGGATGGTTGCTGTGCGGGGGATCTGTTCGAACAAGGCCATTTCGCCAAAATGGTCGCCGCTTTCGATGCGATCCAACTCCAGGTCGTTGCCCTCTTTCTGGCGTTTTAAAACAGCGACCTCACCTTCTATGATCAAATAGAGCGAGTCGCCCGGATCGCCTTGTTGAATGACAATTTGATTGTCATCGTAGGTCGCTTCTTCGGTTACGGATGCAACGGCCGCCAATTCACCCACAGAAAGACTTTCAAAGATTTCAATCGATTTTAACCGCAGGATGATATCCGGCAGCATCAGTGCCGCAACCATGGCATGTTCCTCCACGGATGGTCTCTTTTCCCGTCGGCCGGCAACCCGACGCGCCAAACCACGGATATGCGGATTGTCGTCCGCCGTCAGGGCCTGCACTGTTGCCGGGTCCACACGCGACGCAAGGTTGGATTCGGCGACGAGTTGCAGGGCCAACAACACCGTTACCCAGTCATCATGTCTCAATATGAGATGATTGTAAAGGGCCGCCGAGTCCTCTCCAAAGTCCGGCAACTCGAAGTGGCGTCGTCCGATGCTCAGTTTTTGGGCAATCGATGCATCTTCCAGCAAGGGGAACAGGATACTGGATAATTTGTGGTCGAGCCGATCTTCAAGTGCCTCCTGGCTATTGGCTTGCTGCCGGTGATCCGGGGATAATAGACCACGGTTGATGATCCGGAGCTGCCCGCTGCGATCCTGGACTGCCAGAACCCGCAGTACACGATCGACGAGGTGGCGGCTC
>JASFGJ010000002.1:0-21717 GCA_050123815.1 Desulfobacteraceae bacterium | reverse complement strand
ATCTGATGTCCCAAATTGGTGAGGCCGGCCATCGATACGGAATGCAAATCTTCTATAAAGGCGCGTTCAATTTTGAGCAGGATGCTCAGGGCTATATCACACTCGAGTTTTTTGATCTGGCTGGTCAAGACCACTAGAAGTGGTTTCAACTTCTAATCTTTGTCGACAATGACATTTTTCAATTCGTTCACATCATCTTGCTTAGCGGGAAAGTGGGTCTGCAACAATCGACCGATGTTTTGGACGGCTGCGCAGATGGATTCCACCGGGTGCTTTGATCGGAAGCCTTCGGTTACGGTATTTACAACGGACTGCCATTTTTGCTGCGGTATCTTTGTATGGATGCCATGATCCGCCAGTACCCAAACCTTGCGTTCGAATATCGAAATCAACAGCAGCACGCCGGTGGCCTCCCTCGTTCGATAAAGCCCGTGCTGAAAAAATCCTGTAATGGCACTTTCCTGGACCTCCTCGTCGAGCTCGCGTTGAGAAATAAAGTGTCGTTTAAGCCAGGCTACATGGTTTGCCAAAAGATAAAAAACAGGGAAGCAGACGGCGAAAATGCTTAAAAACAGCCACATATTATGCGGCCCCAGCCAGAGCCATGCCCCCAAAAGAGGCGTTGTGGCCAGTGACAGCGGCAACGCCAAAGCTGTCGCTCCGATGACATTGGCCATGGGGTAGTGATAGCTGGCCGATTGAATCAGACAGACAATCTCACCTGAAGTCTCTTTTTCCGCCGACTGGACGGCCTTATCGATCCGCTCCAGATCCCGGGACGAGAGGTACCTGCTCGCTAAATTTCGCATAACTATTCCAATAACCTTTCGCCATCTTTTTTATGCAACGTCACGGTGTAACCCTGATGTTTCAAAAGCCTGAGGCGTTCAGTGGCAAGGTTTTACCAGCCACCGGACGCACCCCCACCGCCGAACCCGCCACCGCCGCCCGAAAAACCACCGAATCCGCCACCGCTCATCCCGCCACCCCAGTATCTGCTGCGATGGCGGCGTGTGACGGCATGGCCGAAGGAGACGGGGCCGCCCACGTAACTCATCAACAATCCGGCGCCAAACCCAATCGGTATGAGACCCAATAAAAGAGCAATACCGGGATTGAAAAATATGGCGGCCACGATGGGGGTCAATACGCCGCCGGCGGCCGCACCGGCAAATCGATGGATTCGACCCAGCATGTTGGCGAAAAAAATCAGTGCGATGATTGGAACAAGCCCGGATGATACTCCGGATCCGCTGCGGCTGCGCCGCGCTGCCCGGGGGGCGGTGTACTCGCCTCTGACCACACCAATGATTGCGGAGATGCCGTCGAGGATTCCCTGGTCAAAACGGCCCATTTTAAATTGAGGGGCGATGACATTGCGAATAATCCGACCGGATACCAGATCGGTTAGCTTTCCCTCCAAGCCATAACCGACCTCTATCCGGATTTTGCGATCGTTTTTTGCAATCAGCAATAAGACGCCGTTGTCGAAATCTTTTTGTCCCAGCTTCCACTTTTCAACGACACGGATCGAGAAATCCTCAAGGCTATCCCCCTTAAGCGAGTCAATGGTCAGAAGGACCACTTGCGTCCCGTCGGTGCGTTCCAGTTCGGCCAAAACCGTTTCCAGTTGCCTGCCGGCGCTGCTGCCAAGCATTCGGGCATGGTCATTGACCCTGGCCTTCAGATGAGGAACATCCAAGGCCCGGATTTCTGACGAGAATAGCACGATGACGATAGATAGCACAATCCAGTGCCATGGCTTGCGTATTGATGCCTTCATAACGTCGTTGTTTTCCGCTCCATGGAATACCGCTGCGGTATTGTCAAATTGTTAGAATTTAATTTCAGGTGCCTGCCGGGCGTCCGTTTCCGCTTCAAAATAGGATTTGCGTTCAAGGTGCAGAATAAATCGATTGGTCAACATTTCCGGAAAGCGGCGAATGGCGGTATTGAATGCGCGAACGGCTTTGTTGTAGCGTGTTCGTGCAACGTTGATTCGATTTTCGGTGCCCTCAAGTTGGTTTTGAAGATCAAGAAAGTTTTGATTGGCTTTAAGATCCGGATAGCGTTCGACCACTACCATCAAACGGGCCAGGGCAGAGGAGACACCATCCTGGGCCTGCAGGAACTGCTGCATGGCCTGAGGGTTGGCAAGATCTTTGGTTGATAGCTGGACACTGGTTGCCTTGGCGCGTGCTTCGATGACCGATTGCAGGGTCTCCTTTTCGTGAGCGGCGAATCCTTTCACCGTGGCAACCAGGTTGGGAATCAAATCCGCCCGTCGTTGCAGGTTGGAATCAATGTCGCTCCACGCCTGAAAAACGGCCTCTTCCATCTCTTGCAAACTGTTGTAGCCGCAATTGGTCGTCAGCAAGGCGACCCAGATGAGCAACAGGATGAGCACTGGATGTTTGGACATGGCAGCCTCCGTTTGAATAATCCGGTCAAAGGGATTTATTGATAGGATCTTTTTTTGTCTATCTATAGCCTGTGTGGGTAAAAAATTCAACGAGTGGATAGCGTGCCGATTAACAAACGGATCCGGTTGTGATAAATATGACGGATTTGCAGCGAACCATGCGGAAAGGCACTTATGACAAAAGACCACCAGAAGAAGAAAACCATCATCGAACAAGCTGGAGAAGATCTGTTCGATTTTGCCACCGACCGTGACGATGTGAAGTGGCTGCTCAACCAGCTGTCAAATCAGACGCAGGCAAAGCCGGCAACGGTGGACTATGAACTGCAGATATTAAAGATTGTGTGCGTCGGCTGGAGTATCTCCTATTTTATGTCCGGCACACCCAAAAAGAAAGCGCATTTGCTGGAATCATACTGGCAGGCCGTGAATGCCTTTGCGTGCGACCTGTCGCAGACCACGGGCTTGATGATCGGGCAGGACATTGACTATTTTGAGATTTTGAAAACCCGCCTGGATCACTATGTGAAGATCATGGCCGAAAGCCCTGATACCGCCGATCCCACAGCGGTCATAGGGCCGGCATTTGCACAGCGGTGCGGTGCGGCCGATGACCTGTTTGCGTCAATTAGCGGCGCAAAAATGTTCAGCACAACCATGAACCGTGTGCGGCGATATCTTGAAGCCGTCAAGTTAAGATAGCAACCGGTTTTGAAACCACTTCTACTTTATGTTAATCGTACTGGCCGCGCGCCATGCGTTCACTGTGGACCAATTTGACCAGCTGGTCGTGCACGGCTTCGGACAACTCTTTGAAATGGCAACCGACAGACACATATCCCGGCGTCTTCAGATCTTTAATCCATCGGATTTCAGCTTTGATGTCTGATAGAAAAGCAAGATTGGTACCGCCGGCAATGCTTTGAAGCAACAGAACATCGCCTTCTTTGATCTGGTCTATTGCGTTTTCGGGCACCGACATGTTCAGGCCGCCTGCGCTGAGATTGACGATGGGGGCGATGATGATATCTGCGTTGGGCAGCTTGAAATTGCCGAAATAGCCGTCTTCAATTTTCAGGATTATACGTGGGTATTTTCGCTTTTCTTCAGATGTCATTATTTCGCTCCTTGGTTGGAATCTCCGGCGCTGCAATCCGCCTCCCCGGGCAAATCGGATCGAATGCCAAACGGGATGCCGAAATTTGTAATTGTCTAAAATTCTAAATAAATCTATCTGTTATTTGGTCTTTTAACCACGGCGTCGGCTACCGGTCCAGCAATGCCGGTTTCAAGATCGGCATAAAACATGTATTGCCAGGATTTGCTGTGAATCGGTCGCGACTTCAGCTTTACCATATTAATTCGGTAGTCTGCAAGAATTTCTATATTATGCAACCGGACCGCCTTTCTGCTGCCGAAAGCAGCGTGGGTGCGGTGCGGATCTTCTATTATCACACAACCTCTTGCCGTCCGAAAGCGGGCATTGCAGTATCTCGAAGTTGCGCTTTTTTTTCAAATTAATTATACCTCGACAGGCAATGTCATAAACTTAAGCGTTTGATGCTTTTCAAATGGTTTTTGGGATCGCTGTCGGGATCGAACATGTTGGTATTATAGGCCTTTTGGATTTCGATAGCGACCCCAGTTTAAACAACTACAATTAGTGACATTGTCTCGACAGGATCAACGATTGGAATCGAAATCGGAGGTTTTTGACCGGCAAAGGGCAAGTATGAAGTTGATAAAGACATGGCAGTGGAAAGCAACCTTGCGCGAGGCGGCATGGCTGATCGGCCTGTCGCTGGCTTTGGCATGCGCCGCCTTTTTTCTGCGGCCCGGCGCCATGCCCGGAAGGATGCCGGATGAGGGGGGGGGATCGGGCGAAGGGTTGACCAAGACCATCGCTTTTGAGGCCGCGGTCGATCATTTCCAAAGCGGTACGGCAATATTTGCCGACGCCAGGCCCCTGGAAGTATTTGAGGCCGGGCATATCAAGGGCGCGCTGCATCTGGATCCATCCGAGTTTGACCAGTGGTCCGATCAAGTGTTTGCATATGCTTCTACGGAGTCAACGCTTATCACCTATGGTGAAGATCCCCAGGGTCTGTTGAGCCGGAAACTGGCTGAAAAGCTGACATGGATGGGCTTTGAAAACGTCTGTTATCTGAATGACGGATGGAGGCTGTGGAAAGAGCACAAGCTTCCCATAAGCAAGGGCAATCGCTAGAAGTGGTTTTGCAGCCACGTTTTAGAAGTGGTTTCAAAAGCTTCCATCGGGCCCAAGATCAAGGCGGGGAAAATACGTTTAACCGGAGCAATACATCGGGTATTTCGAGGATTAAACGTTTTTCCCCAACGCAGAGGTTGGGTTCGAGGGGAGGTTTTGAAACCACTTCTAATTTGGGCGCGCCAGGGCCATCAATCGATAAACCGTCAGACTGGCCAGCCATGCGGCATCTTCCGGTGAAAGATAGTCTCCGACGGTTGCATCGAATAAAATGTTGGCCTCCGCAGGGAATTCCTCATCCCCTTCCCACAATATCAATTGCACAGGGGCATAAGGCAACACATCAAATCGATATCCCGCTGCAGTACCGCTAATTTCCGTTGCCTGCAGTTTGGCCGCAGCCTGTCGAAAGGCCTGCACATTGAGTCCAAACACTTTTCTCAACGGATCGATGGCGCGTTTGACAAACGCGTTCCAGTAAAAACCCGCCCCTTGGATCTCACGGTACGCGATCCATCTTCCGCGCAGCATGGGCCGGCAACCCTGCAGGTAATGCAGAATCAATACCTGTTCCTGGAGAGGCACATCGGTTTCAGGCACCTGTGCGTCAGTAAATTCAAATGTTGGATGAGACACGTGGTAATCCCTGTCTAGAAAAGGGATTTTTAATCGGTCCGTTTGTTCGGCTTTAAATCCAGCGCGGGCCGCAATTGTATCGATCGTCTCTTTGGACAATTCGTGCACTGCAAGGTCGCGGGCCTGTTGATAATCATCGATACGAGCCATGGGTAGTATCCTTTTTCGGCAAATTATCTAATAGATAATGCCTTCTCGACAAAAATCAACTCGTCGGCGTTTTTCGAGGCCTGCCGCACCATGGCCGGAATCAAAAAATAATTTGAAGAAGAAGCAAAAATAATAGTTGAATCTATTTCAAAGGGTGGTATGATCGCCGCCAACATCTTAAACAGATGTTACATGTCACAAGGGGAATTGTGGACAGTCGTACGCGCATCTTGCCTTTGGCAAAACAGGACGCTCCCCCAGAATCTGGCATCACATCGTTTCTCAAAAACAATTAGAGTACCTTTTGGAGTGATCCATACCGATGGTTGCCCATCGTGTATCGCCACGATCAGCGGTGCAATCTCGATATGGAGGCCGGTGATCCGGCCTTTCGTTCATGCGCAATTGGTTATTGTAATTCGTATCTCGCCTATCATCCAGACTGAACTGCTCACGGTTTGTTCCTGTTGGCCTTTAACCATCGAATCGACAGGAGGAAATAATGAAAAGAAACAT
Source organism: Desulfobacteraceae bacterium (assembly GCA_050123815.1). Taxonomy (GTDB): domain Bacteria; phylum Desulfobacterota; class Desulfobacteria; order Desulfobacterales; family Desulfosarcinaceae; genus JARRKU01. The sequence continues at coordinate 15,766 of JASFGJ010000002.1, read as the reverse complement.
CTTGGTGTTGTTTGGAGCGGCAATTGCCGTCATGTGTCTAATGATTGCGGTACAACCGGCTGTTGCCGGCAGCGGTAAGACTGATACAGACCAGGTGATGGGAGACAAAATCGATTCGGCCATTCAAAGCGGAAAGGTCAATATCAATACGGCCAATCTGAAAACGCTTTCAGGTCTTAAGGGCATCGGTCCTGAGCGGGCAAAGAGTATTATAGATTATCGCACTAAGAACGGAAACTTTGAGTCCATCGAAGATTTGAAAAAGGTCAAGGGGATCGGAGATAAGATCTTTTCTCAAATTTCATCACTGATTAGTGTAAAATAGTATTGCGCGCTCAGCGGTGCAAAAACCGGCCGCATGATGCGTCCAACCGATTGGCATCGCCCTTGCCACTTGCTCGGTGGGGAGGGCGATTGCGCCAAGTATGGGTTAAACAGGATGCAGTGGCCTCAAACCGCAAAAGCGGACCTGCGATCAGACATCCACCTCAATGTTTATTGCTTTTTGAGGATAAACCTATGGCTTGTCCGCAACGTACGCTTTCGTCGGTTTTATCCAGGGCTAACGATTTTTCTCCATGCGGATTTTATGCTTCTTAATCTTATTTAGCAGGGTCGTATGGGACACGCCCAAAGTTTTGGCGGCCGATCGAATACTGGGGGAGGCCGCAAGGGCGGCGGTGACGCAGGATTTTTCCACCCGCGCTACCGACGCCGAAAGTGGCTGCAGCGCTTGTGCTGGCGCGTCCGGCATGTATTGCGTCTGCGTTGCCAGTTCGTGGCTCAGAACAATGTGCGACGCATCAATGCGATTCGACTCGCTCAGGATTGCCGCCCGGGATATGATATTTTTCAACTCCCTGACATTGCCCGGCCAGGAATGATGTTTTAATTTTTGCAGGGCATCAGGATCCAGGGTTTGGGCCGGCTTTCGCAGACTGTGATTCACTTTGTTGAGAAAATGCACAGCCAAGGCCTCGATATCTTCAGGTCGCTGGTTCAAAGGTGGAATTTGAATGGGCAGAACATTGATGCGGTAGTAAAGGTCCTGCCGGAACCGATTTGCCGCGACCATGGCCTCCAGGTCTTGATTGGTCGCCGTAATGATCCTGACGTCGACGGGTATTTCCCGACTTCCCCCGATTCTGCGCACACATTTTTCCTGGATAATTCTCAGAATCTTCGCCTGTGGACCTGGCGGCATTTCACCGATTTCGTCCAAAAAAATCGTGCCGTCCATGGCAAGTTCAAAAAGACCCGGTTTGCCCTCCCTGCGAGCGCCGGTAAAGGCACCACCAACATACCCAAACAATTCGCTTTCCAGCAAGGCTTCGGGCAATGCAGCGCAGTTTACAGGAACAAATGGGCCCATGCGGCCGCTTTCGGCATGGATCGCCCTGGCAAACAACTCCTTGCCGGTACCGCTCTGGCCCCGGACAGATATGATGGAATCGGTTTTGGCGATTTTTTGCGCAAAAGCCACCGCTGCTTGAATGGAAGGACTGCGTCCATAAAAGTCGCTGAAGGTGATTTCGGCCGGCCGGTTCACAACCTCTGCCAGAGCGGTTACATCCTTCATGTCCTTCATGATTTCGACAGCACCTGCGATGCGGCCGACTGAATCGACAATGGGTTTGCCGGTGGCCAGATAGCGGACACGGCCCTGGCTGGTAATCAAATGTCGTTTTTGATTGGTATAGGTTTTCGCATCGAGGCAATCGAGTAATTGATTGTCGGACATATCGAGAACCGCCATCGGTTTTCCCAACACATGGTGGCCCTTGCAGTCCAGAAATTTTTGGGCAACCCGGTTGATGGTGGTGATGTTGCCGTTACGATCGATGGACAAGATACCATCGCTGACGTTGTCCAGAACGACGCGAAAGCGATTTTCACGTTTTTCACGTGGCAGTGTCTTGATCAGCCGCGCCTGGTGCAGCGCGGCAAGGGGCTTCATGACCGCAATGATTGCGGTGCCGTCTAAATCGTGATCACCCGATTCCACCTCAAGAAAGATATCTGCCCAGATATGATGACGTTCGACTTCCATTGCAGCGATGTTTGCGCCCTTTGCCGCCAGAGCGGCGGCGACGTCGGCGACAATGCCCAGCCGATCTTGAAAACGAAGATGAAGCTTTAGATTTTCACTTGTCGACACAACCGCTCCATTTTTTAAATTCAGCGGCAAACGGTGCACATTCGCACAACTGCCGCCCCAACGCAAACTCTTCCTGGCACCACAGCCGCTTCTCTTCGAGTTTTTTCTCAATGCGTCGCTTAATGATCTTGACTTTGGCCAATACGCGTTCGTTGCGAGTAGGTTTATATTTTGTGGCGTCTGGCAGATCGTTCGCCTCGGCAGTCGTCGCGGTCAAATTTTTATCCGGTATTGAAGCGGCGGTCATTGGTTGATTGCCCACCGGCGGCACCGAGCTTTTTTCTGCATTTGGGGAGGCGTTATCGCCCTGGTTGGAATCGACCGGTATTTCGTCCACTTCGCTTGCGTCGTTCGATTCGGCATCCACGGTCTCTTCTTCTTTGGTTCTTTTGTCTTCTTCGTCAACGGCCTCCTGGGCCAGTTGTTTGATGGTTTTAGTAATATCTTCGCCGTTCTCATATACGCAGAATTCCGGCCCTTCGATGCCGGAGCGTGTGCCTGTGCCGTGCGGTAGTTCATCTTGAAATGCGCCGGCATACAATATTTGGCGGTCTAATGTCATCCAGACACCAGGGCCAATCGGTCGGCCTTTGCTTTTCAGGCCCATGTACATTTTTCCATCGGTTGTGAAGAATTCTCCTTCTTCTGTCGTTTCGCCATACTCGAAGCGCCCTTGAAGCACACTGCCGTCATCCCACTTCAAGGCTCCGTAGCCATGCGCCTTGCCGAACGATGCAGGACCATCATAGCGGGCATCATGTAGAAATTTGACCTGAGCCGTATCGCGGGCGCTCAGATGTGCAGAAAGGACGCGGGTATGTTCGATCCGGGCGATGACAGCATCGTCGACCGGCTCGACGTGATAAATGCCTTCGCCGTCAACATACCGATAAACGAAGATGCCGGAGCTTGCACTCTCGCCAAAGCTCAGACGCATCGTTGTATTTTCCGGCGGGCTGTGGGAGCCGAAAAAATCCTCGGAAGGCAGGTGGACCGAAAATTGGTAGTCTCCGGGCCATAGTTCAATCCGGAAATAGCTATCTGCCGTCAAGCGTCCGATAGGTTTATCGTCGATTTTCAGCTCATGAATTCTACCAAGCCCTTTGTAGCTCGATTCTCTAAAGAAAAAGACAACGAGAGGCGCAGGCCGCAGGGCATAACTCGTCGGTGTGATGCCGTTTCCAGTGGAAAGGAGATGATAGTCCGAGTGGCTCTGGCACCCCGTCAAAAGTGCGGCCAGCAATATCGCAATCGCACAATTTTCTTTTGTTTTCCTTAAGGTCATCGTCAGCCTTAGAAATGGTTTGTTAGAAGTGCTTTGATCGCTTTTCATATGATAATTTGCCTTCCTGTGCAATATCCGGATTGACCCACCGCTGCCAAAAACAAAATAGGACTCTACGTTGACGGTTGGGTAAAAAAATACCACTAAGTGGTAACTTGCCGTATCTAAAGCAGGTTTTGGCAGGCCAAGCCCGATATCGAGGCGTCGAATTCGGGCTTGGCAAGGGAAAAAAACGTAACGTCTCGGTGCAAAAATCGTATTCAGCTTTGCATGTGACAATCGAGTTAACAGCGCTTAATTGAAAGAAAAGAGAACGTTAGAATTTTGGTATGGAAAATGCAGATTCTCGCAATGCCAAATCAAAAAATGGCGTTGTGACCGGGCGGGCTTCACGCGGTTGCACGCTGGCGCAAGTCAAATCCAGTGCCTTAGGTGATAGTAGATGTGAATAGCAAGCTGAGAATAAGCCTGTGTGGATGGCATGATTTACGGATAGAAACCGGCAAGCCACCCTTTGACCAGAGCACAATGAAAAAAACATCCCCGCCTACATGTAAGATGCAAGGGGACGGCTAGAAGGTTTTTCAGAACACAAAGAGACTTGTTTTGGTGGGTTTGCAGCCCCACACCAAACGATAGATTTTCAACCTTATTGCGATAACTCGATACACAAGGAGGCGTACGTTGTTTTCTGTATTTTCGAACGGTGGGCCATTTATGTTTGTCATTTTAGGCGTTTCCATCATTGCATTGGCCATTTTCTTGGAAAGGGCGGCGTTTTTGTATTTCCGGATGAACCTGAACATGGACAAGGCGCTCAAAAAAATTCTCTTCTCATTGGAAAAGAACAATTTCAACGGGGCGTTGGAAGAGTGCTCCAAGATCAATTCGCACCCGCTGGGTTCCATATTAAAGGCCGGTTTGTTGAGAGCCGATCGAAAAGACAAAGAGATCGAACGGGCGATGGAAGAGAAAATTATCAGCGAGATCCCCAGGGTTAAAGCGCGTGTAAATTTGCTGACTCTCTTTGCGAACATTGCAACCCTGTTGGGCTTGCTGGGGACCATCATGGGCCTGATAACCGCTTTTCAAAGCGTCAGCAGTGCGGACGAAGCCATGAAGCAGGAAATTTTGGCCAATGGCATCTCGATGGCCATGCTTACGACGGCCGGCGGTTTGGTGGTGGCGATTCCTTGTTTGGGCGGATTTTACCTGCTGAACAATCGCGGAGATTTTCTGGTAGATAAAATAGAGGAAAAAGCATTGGGTTTGGCCAACGCTTTGTCTGCTATGAAAGAAAAGAGGGTGGCTGATGGCACGGCTCGGTAAACGCTGCCGACGGGCTGAAGAAGATACCGAATTAAACATGATTCCCATCATGAACATGTTTCTGGTGCTGATTCCGTTCCTATTGATGTCGGCCTCGTTTTTTCACATAAAAGCGATCAACACATCCATTCCAATTCATGCGGATACGCCGGCCAAGGAACAGATTTCGGAAAAGCAAAAGATCAAAGTGACCGTTATCGTTGAATTGAAACAGGACGAAATCAGGATTTCGGCCTTGTCGGACACGCCGAATGATTTGGCTTTGTCCGCACTTGAGACAACGCTGCCGAGACAGATGGGAAACGATGTATCTGTTGAGCAGTTGGCTGGCCATTTGAAACGGTTGAAGGATCGATATCCGGAAAGCGACACCATGATACTGATTCCCGACGGTGAGATTTCATACAATGACATAATTCAAGCCATGGATTGCGCACGCCAACATGAGACAGAGTCCTTGTTTCCAAATGTCGTGCTGTCAGGCTCTTTGGGTTAGGAGGGCGGATCGATGGCGCTCGGAGACAGAACCAGAAAGAAGCAAAAATATGTTCCGCCCAAGTTGATGCTCACGTCAATGATGGATATGTTTACCATTATTCTGATATTTTTGCTTTTCTCATTTTCGGAAAATCCTGAAACGTTAACCCTCGGCAAAGATCTCGATTTGCCCCGTTCAAATTCGGAGGCTGGCTACACCAAAGCCATAAAGATCGTGCTGTCCAAATCGGAGCTGTTGGTGAACGACGAGGTGATGGCACAAGTCCAGAACCGGCAGATCGTCGGCTTGGCGACCGAAGATCTCAAATCGTCCTCTTTATTCCAACGATTAAAGACCTATCGGGAGTCGCACAAAATTGAGGAAAGTGAATCTCCGGCCCAGCATGTGTTGTTCATGTGTGATAAAACCCATTCATTTACAACCATAAACAATGTCATCAAGACGGCTGGCCTGGCAGGATTTCCCAATTTTCAATTTGCGGTGTTGGAAGAAAAATAGGAGTAGCTATGTTTCAATTTGTATCTTTTAGATCGGTAGCGCTCATGCTTACCGCTTTTGTTTTACTGGCCATGCCGTTGTACGCAACTGCGCAGGATGCGCAGCAAAAAGCACCAAGGAAAAAAGGCCTCCAACAGCGTATCGATTTCGGCAGTTCTTACATCCTCGGCCAGAGTATCAAATCAGGGGCCGTCTATTTGATGCATCGCAAGCAGAGCGATATCAAAGGCATGCTCGAAGTGCGCCAGGATTACCGCCAGGAAATCATGGAAGATTATGAACTTGAGAAAACAGTCATTGCACAAGAAGCCGCTGATCAGAAAAAAGAAAAATAAAAGAAAATAATCGAACCCGCAAGCGGTCGCCAAGTGCAATGAACGTTATTACGTTTGGACTTGAAAAACGAAATGAAAAGCAATAATTCGCAGAATGACCATAAGCCTGAGCCGAGTAATTCTCCGCTAGCGCATTTTTTTATTTACGAAAATCTGAACTATGTGGCCGACAGCAGAATTTCCAAAGAACAAATATCCATTGGCAGAAGCCACAACGCAGACCTTGTGCTGAATCACAATGCCGTAGCGGATATTCACGCCTTTGTTCACTTTGAAGGGCGGCAGGCTTTTTTAACCAACCGCTATCCGGATGACGGCCTGCATCTGAACGGTCGGTCCGTCCATCTGGCAAAACTGCAGCATGAAGATGTGATCGCTATCGGGCCCTTTTCCTTGAAGGTCAAGATTGAAAACGGCCGGGGCGATGATAGCGATGAACATAGACCGGGGCAGCAGACATACAGCATTTCGTTGGTCAATCGCTATAAGACAGATGATGAGATGCAGGCGGCCGTTGGAAAATTGGCCAAGCAGTTCAAAGCAGATCCGGTCAAGATGGCCCTGATAATTGCCAAGCCGGAATATGTTATTAAAAAGGATCTGAGCAAAACCGAAGCCGAGCGCTGGCAGGTCGCTCTGCAAAAAAGCGGTATTTTTTGTGAAATTCGGGTGATGAAGCCGGAAAAGCCGATGGCGGTTCGGAAAGTGTACAAGCCGCTTCCGGCCGTTCAAAGCAAACCCGCCGATTCATCGGAACCTTCGGCATATGAGCAGGTCTTCAGCGCTGAATCAAATATCGAATCCCGGAAAGAGGTAAAAGAAGGGGTATATACCGAAAATACGGTTTCGACCAGCGAAGCCTCAGCGGCGTCGGCGCCGGACATATTTGGTGCTGATTCAACTGTCTGGTTTGATGATGACGAGGATGACGAGGATAACCTCTGGCAGGCGCCGTTTTCCCTAAAGGAGAAGTTGGCCGGCACACAGCCATCGCATCCATCAGCGATGCAGCAGCCGTTGAATCTGCAGGTGATCAAAACCATCGGCGATCGTGTGGTGGATGTCCGTTACCTCGGTAAAGGGAAAAAATACACCGTCTCCACCGAAGCGGGAAAACTCATCCTGGCCAGCAACAAATCCCAAAGGTCTCGCTTTGTCTGCATTGCTCACGATTTTGGCGGTTATATTAAAGATGCCAAGGGGGAGACCACTGCAGACCTAAAAAGTTATAAACGTTCCGACTATCTGTTTAAAAAACGTCAGCGATTTTATCGCATCCCGGTTCCCAAAAGCGGTGAAATCGTCATCCAGGACGGGCAAAGTCAATACCGGGTCTTCAACGCGCGCTCGACGCAGAGCCCTGCCGTGCGGGTGGCGCAAAAGCCGTCGGAATTCACATGGAAGCATTGGGCGGTTTCCGGCGGTACCCATTTGGTGCTGGTACTTTGCCTTTCCATCTATTGGTATTTTCAGGCGAATGCACCCAAACCCTCCATGCCCCATTTCGTGAAGATCGATCCGACGATTTTACAGCAGTTGCAGCCGAAGCAGCCGCCTAAGCCGCCGAAGGTGGAGCCGCCACCTAAACCGGAGCCTCAGCGAGTGGCAGAGAAGGTTGAACCGCCGAAAAAGAAGGCAAAAAAGCAACCACCCAAACCAATAGCAAAACCGACCAAATCGAAGCGCAAGATTAAAAAGGTGGCCAAGGCCCAAAGGCCCAGTCGGCATCCAAAAGCCGGCGGCGGATTCGGCAAGGGTAATATCAAGAACCGCAATATCAACCAGACCGGCCTGTTGAGTGTCCTGGGAAAGACACCGCTGGCCGGGCCCTCCACGGCCATCGCGTCGGTGACGAATCTGGATGCCGTTCCGGTGCCGGACGCCGGTGACAATAATTTCAGCGTCGGTGGCGTCAAGGGTTCATTGGGCAATGGGAAAATTTCCGTTGCCGGTGGCGAGATGCTGCAAACCAAGGGTTCCGGCCAGGTGTTTCGCAGTGCGGGGGCTAAAGGTTCAGGCTCTGTCGCGGCCTTGCAGCGCGGCAGCACCGGCAAGAAGCAGGTGCAAGGCATGGTGACGGCCAAAATGAGCCGTACGGTTGAAATTCGGGGAGGAATGAGCCGCGAAATGGTCAAGCGGGTCATCGATCAGCACCTGGAGCAAATCACGCATTGTTATGAAACGGCCCTGATGGGCAATCCATCCATTATGGGGCGGATTGTATTCGAATGGAAAATACGCATGGACGGCAGTGTCGGACAGATCCGTATCGCGGCTTCGTCTGTCAATTCCCATGATATTCATAATTGCATTAAGGCGGCAATCAAGTCATGGCAGTTCCCAAAGCCGGTGGGAACGGAAGTTGTGGTTAGTTACCCGTTTGTCTTTGATCTGGTGGCCTTTTAGTGGATTGTGTTCGTGTTAGAGGAGAAGTAGATGATCTATAAAGTGTTGGCGTTGTTTTTTGCGGTCTTTAGTCTGTTAAGCGGCGGTTCAGGCTGGTGCGACTCTCAAACCGATGAGGAAAAAGTTTACGCGGTGCAAAACCGGGTGTTTCATCGAAATCATCAACTCGATTTATCCATCGGCTATATTGCCGATGATGATTTTTTTCATGTCTACCCGGTCAGTCTGGGGTATACATTTCACTTCGGAGACAATCTTTCGTGGGAAGTTGCACGCATCGGCTACAATTATAATCAGGACAAAGATTTAAAAGGGACTCTCGAAACTGAATTCGGCGCACAACCGGAGCGATTTCCTGAGCAAATGTATATGTACCATTCCCACCTGGTGTTCAAGCCTCTGTACGGGAAACATGCAGTCCTGAACCGCGGTATTGTAAACAACGAGGTTTACCTTTTTGCCGGAGCCGGCATGGTTCACTATGAATGGGACTACAGCGACGGGCGGACGGAGACCGAAGAGGCCGTGTCGATCAGTCTCGGCACCGGAATGCGATTTTTTCTGAACCAACGGTTTTGCCTGAATATCGAGATAAGGGATCTTATCAATCTGCGGGAAGATGATACTGAAAACAACATCTATTTTGGCGCCGGAATCGGATACCGATTCAATCTCGCTCCCCGCAAGGTCGAAGAAGACCCAACAGTAAAGAAATTAAAGAAAATTTTGGAAGATTAGAACCGTCATGCGATTTCAAGCCATATTAGCCATAGCAGTTGCCTTTGTCCTTTCGGGAACGGAACTTGGATTGGCCTCGAAGCCATCTTCAACACTCTACCCGCGTGTGACGGGGCCAAAAGAGGCAGCCGAGCAGACTATCAGCTCGAAGGATGAGAAGCAGGATGCCGAAAGCGATAAATATGCTCAGCTGTTTAATGAGGGCTACGATCGTTTTGAACATGGAAGATACGAAAAGGCGTGTCAGCTCTTTTATCAAATCCTCAGCGAAAGAACTCCAGATGTAGCGGATTACGAGTGGGCCGAGTTTTTCTTCGGAGTCGGCATGAAACGGTTGGGCTATTCGCAGGCAGCCGTCGATTCACTGACAAACCTGCTGACACGAAAACCCAACACCAAAATCGCCGCCTATATTCTTGAAGTGCTGGAGCAGATCAGCCGCAGCGGGCCTTTTGACCGCGACATGGTGATTGTCCGGGGAATCTGCGATCATAACTACGGCTTTGTCGAGGGGCAATTGGCCGATTTTATACATTACTACCAGGGGGAATACGACTGGGAGCATGGTCTGTTTCAATGGGGAGATAAGCACTTTGCTTCGATTCAACCGGGGTCGTTTTATCACAACAAATACCTTTTCAAGCGCGCGCTGCGGGCCTATTATGACAGACGCATTGACAGTTCCATCAGCATGTTGAAAAAGATTCTGCTTAAACTGGAAGATGGCGATCCGCTAAAGGACGATGCGCGTAAAACCCTGGCACGGCTCTATTATGAAGTGGGCAAGTTTTCCGAGGCCGATTTTCTGTACCAGCAGATTGAGATGAATATTGTCGATCAGGCGCAAAGCCTGATGGAACGGGCTTGGATTCATTATCGCCTTGGCAACGCGGAGCGGGCAATGGGGTTGCTCTATTCATTCGAGGCACCGAGCTATGTCAATTCTTTTACGCCCGAATTCTTCATTATCAAGTCTTTCATCTATAAAGATGTCTGTCATTACAAAAAGGCCATGCAGGTGCTTGATCAGTTCAAAGGGCGCTATGGCAGCGCACTGGAAAAAATATATCTGCGCAGACCGGTACAAGACAACCATGCCATGTTACTGGTGATTCTGAACAAACCGAAAATCAATCGGGCTTGGCGGTTTTTAGAGCTGTTGGATCGTGAACACCTGTTAAGTCAGAAATTTCACGACGAAGAACTGCGTGCCTACCTGGACAAGTTGTACGGTTTAAAACGGGAGGAAACCGAGCTGAAGTTTCGGAAAATGGTGACGGATGAGTACGAGAAGATGGCCAACCAGATGTTGCGTTTTGAAGAAGAAACGCATCTGATGGAATATGAGATCGGCATCGATATGTACCAGCGTGTCCATACATACCACTACGAGGAGTCGGATCGTAAAGACAAGGAGAAAAAATCGACCGGTGGCAAGGTGGTTTATGCGTTTCAGGGGGAATTCTGGAACGATGAGCTGGATAATTACGAAGTCAAACTTCCCAGTAAGTGTGAAAATGCAGAAGAATGGGATATCTTTTTCAAATGAGAATCAACAGAAAAAAAATACTGCAGATGCTCAGCGGCTTGTGTTTGTTATTGGGCGCCGTCCCGGGACTGCAGGCTGCCGATCAGTTTGTTTACGAACAGCGGGATGAAGCCGCCGAGAAAAAACGATATGTGGTCCAGTTGGAGAAAGACAAGCGAAAATGTGAGTTGGCCATCATCAACACAAAAACGTTGATCGGCCGCTCCAAAAACAGACCGTATCTGCCGGATTTATATCTGAGACTGGCAGAGTTGTATATTGAAAAATCGCGTATGGTCTATTTTCTGCGCCGCAGCCGGGTGAGTGAGGGGGGCGAACGGGCCCTTGATCAATATGAGGCCAACGTGCTGAAACAGCGGGCCATTGAAATCTACCAGAGAATTTTAAACGATCATCCAAACTTTGGGCACACCGACAAGGTGCACTTTTTCATGGCGCATGAGTTTCGTGAACTTGGCCGTATCGACGAGATGATAACGCAGTATCAGACCATCATTTCAGCATATCCGGAAAGCCAATATTGCCCGGAATCTCATCTGCTGCTGGGCGACTATTTCTTCAACAAGAAGCAGGACGTCGATCAGTCCAAAGCGCATTATGAGTCTGTATTGCAATACCCGCAGAGTTCCGCCGTTGCAGCGGCGCGATACAAGTTGGCCTGGTGCCAGATCAACCTGTTGGATTACAAGGGCGCTCTGGAGTTGTTTGAAGAGTCCGTTAACAGTCCCCAGGCGGCGGAAGATCTCGATATCGACACCTACCGGCGTGTCGATGTTCGGCTGGAGTCCTTGATCGATATGGCTTACTGCTATCCGGAAGTCTATAAAAAAGCAACTCCGGAGCAGGCCTTAGAGTATTTCAAGCAGTACGCCTGGTCGCGTCCGGTTTATACCACGGTACTGGAAAAGCTGGCTTATCGCTACTATGTTAAAAAGAAATGGTCCATGACCGCCCAGTTATACAGGGAACTGGCTACGATTCGCCAGGATCCGGAAAAGCTAATCGAGTACGCCAAGCTGATTTTCGAAAGCGCCCAGGCCATCGGCAAATACCAACATGCTGAAAAAGATGTGAGCATCATCATCAAGGCGCTTGCCAGTCGCAAATACTCCGTACATGTTCCGCAAGCCGACAAGGATAAACTGCTCAATGATTTTGAGATTTACGCCAGAGATATCATCACCCATCTGCATGCCAAATCCAGGCAGAGCAACTCCGCTCAGGATTTTACCATCGCGGCAAACGCCTACAAGCAGTATCTCGATTTTTTTGGCGACACGCCAGCTGCGGTAAAAATGGCGGAAAACTACGCCGAGGCGCTTTTTTCTGCCGGAAAGTACCTCGAAGCGGGCAAACAATATGAAAAAGTCCTGCCCGAGGCAACGGTCAATACGAAAAAACGCAAGGAGATGCTATACAGTACCGTCATCTCCTATTATCAAGCCTTGAAAAACAAGCAGGAGTTAAATTTTTATCAGGCGGCTTACGCCCGTGACGGCCTGCGCGCCAATGGAAAAATCTTTGCCGGCGAATACCCGCATTCGCCCCACACACCGGATATCCTGTTCAATGTCGCATGGGTTTCGTACGACGCCGGGCAGTATGACGCCGCCATTGCCGATCTGTCCAATTTTGTCGATCAGTATACCAATCATAAGGCGGCGAAAGCGGCAGTTCATCTGGTCTTGGACGCCTATCATCTGCTTGAAGACTACGACGGCATGATACGCTATGGCAAAACCATGCTCACAGGCGGTAAAATCCGGGATCCGAAACTCCGGCAGGAGATCGCGCAGATTGTCCGCAGTGCAGAGTCCAAGGTTGTCTCGACAATGACCATGGCGGCCATGGATGACTGGGAAAACAAACGTGAGGAGCTGATGCAGGTGGCCGATCGAGGCGGGTTGAGCGGTATGGGCGAGCAGGCGCTCAACGCACTGATCATCACCAGTGAGGATCAAAACGATCTGCCGACACTTTATAATGCCGGCAATAAGATGATCAAATCGTTTCCAAAGTCCACCCATACCAAAAACACCCTGGGCATCTTGATCAATACATCCGTAAAGATCGGTCAATTGAGGCTAGTGGGTGAGTACATGGAGCAGTTTGCACAACGGTATCCCAAAGATCAAAACAGTGCCGATTTTCTGATGCAAGCCGCCCATATCCGGGAAGGTGTGGGCCAGTATACGCGGGCCAACCAGAATTACCAGCGTCTGATCGCCCATGGTGGCCTGTCGGCCGACCAATTTAATGAAGTCGTGTTCGCCATGGCCGACAATATGGAGAAAATCGGAAACAAAGACGCGGCTTTGCGTACGATGAGGACTTATCAAAGTCGATTATCGCCACAAGGCCGAGTCCGTGCCCAGGCGTCAATGGCAGTGATATCGCTTCAAGCCAACCGGCGATCCCAGGCCCAAAAATACAGCCGGGCGGCCAAACAGGCCTACAAGCCCAGCATGGGGAAAAATGACCCTGTGTTGCACAACCTTATGGCTCAGATTGCCTATGAAGAGGTCTATGGCACCAGTGGCCGTTACTACAAGCTGAAGCTGAGTAGAAAGATCGACAATAAAATAGTGGCCCAGAAGTCAAAATTACTGCAGACCCTGGAAGAGGGCTATCAAAAGGTTATGGGCATGAAATCACCTGCATGGGCTTTGCGCGCTTGCTTTCGCGCCAACGAGCTCAATCGCGAGTTTGCCGAATTTTTGCTGCAGTCGCCGTTGCCCGGTGATCTGACAGCCGTCCAGAAGCAGCAATATAGCGCTCTGCTCCGACAAAAAGCACAGGCCTACACCGACAAGGCGGACCAATATCTCAAGACCTGCGTTGAACTGGCCAAAAAATGGGAGATTTGTGATCCAAAACTTTTCGGGTACTTCTACCCGGCCTCCAATCCCCAGGGACAGGAAAACGCATACCGCAGTTTGTCCGGCGATCGGCCCAGCGTCGAAATATCCAGACAGGCATTGCGCGAAAGCGATATCGCCGCGCTCTATCGAAAACTGCTGAAATCTTCGAATAATCAGACGCTGCAACTGGAACTGGCCAAGGCCTACTTAAAGCATGGCGACTACCGGCAAGCATCCCTGATCGCAAAGAGCGCCCTGCCCAAACTCAACGGCGACCAGAGACAGCTCAAAGCTGACCTGCTCAACGTGGTGGGGCTGACGCACCTGTATTGCGGACGCGACGCCTTGGCCAAAGAGACCTTCAAACAGGCGCTGGAGGCCGATCAAAAAGAAGCCGCCGCCCGCATCAACCTGGCCGGTCTTTACAAGCACTACGGACATGGCGATAAAGCGGCGCAACTGATCAGCGGCGCCTCCTTGTCGAACATCGACCGTGACGCCATTCATCCCCAGATAGGAGCAAATATCAATGAGTACGTTATGCAGGCCCGGTAACCGGATTCCGATCATTACGTTTTTGATACTGATGAGTGCGGCCGTTTATGCCTGTGGGGGAGGAACGGAATCCGACAAAGAGAACAATCCAAATCCCAACATTTCTCAGACCGAAAACTGGGAACGGATCGACGTCATGGATCTCGGCGGTGACGCCGCTAGCGCCCCAAATGTCCGAGCCCATGTGGACAGCCAGGGTTACGTGCATCTGTTTTACTACAAACTTGGCGAGCAATATGATGGCAGGGTGCGGTATCAGATCCATCACGCCGTATGGGATTCGCAGACCCGTGCCCTGAACGGCGAAGAGGAGATGCTTAACGTCACGCCAGCATACCCGAACGACGGTGACAGCGGCTTGAATAACAGTCTTGTGCTGGATGCCGGCGTGACAACGGATGGATTGCCCATTGTCGCCTACCAGGGAGGAAAACTTGCCGGAACGCCCGGGGGCGAGCTGGCATGCAATCAGACCGCTCAGGGTGATATCATGCTCAATGTCTTCAACGGCTCGAATTGGAATGAATATCTGGGGATCTATGGCGATGCTGATGATAAGAACCCGTATTTTACGGATGGGTATGTCGGCACCTATGGCTCCCTTGCCGTAGACAGTCAAAACAGGATCCATATGGCCGCCCAGTTCTATTTTGAAATGTGCGATGAGCACGCCAAGAACAATCCGGATCTGATGTATGTTCGGCAGACCATGGATCAACTAGGCGGATCGTATTCCACCGGTTGGGAACAATTGGTTGACGATCACAACGTTTACACCGGCACATACGCATCGAATGTTACCCAAATGGGCTATTTCTGCGATTTGACATTGGATCTTCAAGACCAACCCATCATTGTCTACATGGGAACACCCGGGGAGGATGAACAGACCGATTCCGTCACCAGCCTGCGCATGGCCCGCGACGACGACGGCGATGGCCAATGGACGGTCGAGGTCATCGAAGAATTGGGAAATTGGCAAGTCAAGCGTCTCAGTGCGGCGGTTGCACCGGATGGTACCATCGGTGTGGCCTATTTCATGGAAGAGATTGACGATACAGACTTTCCGGATCATTTGCGCTATGCATACCGTCAGCCGGATGGTGAATGGGAAATCGACATCGTCGATGTGTCGTCCCACTGCGGGGATTATCCCAGCCTGGCCTTTGACGCCGCCAGTCTCCCGGTAATTGCCTACTACGATATCCATGCCAATTCCGGCAGCTATCGCTCACGCAAAAATTTGCGTTTTGCCCGCTATGACGGCGGACCCTGGGAAAAGGAAACCGTTGCTTCCGCGGGTGATATTGGCAGGTATAACGCGGTTTGGATCGATGCTGACAATGTAATAAATATCATTACGTACGAGTTGAACAATCAGCAGATCGTAATTTTTAGAGAACAGCCGGAGCAGTGATCCTGCGGATCCATTCCCTGCTGTTGCTTGACAAAACCATACGTTCCGAAGGGAAGAGCGCACCCCCTGCGCCATGATAATTAGGATCGGTGTCTTCACCGCAGGTACTCCCTGTCTGAGACTACCCAGTGCCCTG
>JASFGJ010000001.1:0-24505 GCA_050123815.1 Desulfobacteraceae bacterium | reverse complement strand
CAAATATCCCAGTTGCCGTCCGTGACGGCGGCGTAGGCAATATCGTGCCCGTTTGGATGCCAATCGGGCCTGTCGAGGTAGTCGTCTGAGGTAACAATCGTCTTTGCGTCACTGCCGTCGGCCAGGGAGGTCACGATGCTGTGGTTGCCTGAGGCGGCATCATACCCCCAAAAAACCAGTCGGGTACTGTCCGGGCTCCAGCGGGGCCATCCGTGCGTGGCCGGTTCCTGCGTTACTTGGGTTTTGTCTGAACCATCGGCATTCATGGTCCATATCTGATAGCCGCCGCTTCGGTTCGACACCCAGGCGATCTTGGTGCCGTCCGGGCTCCACTCGCCACCGGTATCGGAACCGGTGTCCTCTGTCAGGCGTGTCATTGACAGGGAGGGCTCGTTTTCCGTAGTCGAAGGAATCGATACGGGCCGTGTGAGTTTCGGGTCCGACGGCGGCTGCGGTGCCGGCAGGCGGTGGCAATCGTAACAGACCGTTATGTTCATGTTGGGTACGATCATCCGTGTGGGCAGGGTGTGGCGTTTGGGAAATGGAAAGTAGGCCCCTTCCACATCCAGGGCGTAGTTGCTGATATCGATGAGTCCACTCCAATCCACGTCATAGCGTGTGCCGTCGGGGCCGGTCATGCCAACGCCGTCGATAGCGGTTTGAAGTGTATCGCTGACCGGATCGCTGTCGCGTTCCAGGCAAGCGTCACAATAGGGATCGACCGCTTGGACCGTCAAAACCACCGGCTCCTTAATTTTTGTATCGATATCCGCGGCCTCGATTTGCTCATAGGCATGCTCGGCACGTTTGAGCAGCGGCTCGCGCCCCATCGTATAGCTTTGTTCCTTGACGATCAGGTAATAGGCCTTGTTGAGTGCCTGGCTCCGGTCGGCCGAGGGATGCAACAGCAGCGAAATGTCGTCATGCAGTCTGGCCGCCATATCGCTTTTCAGCAGCCCCTGTTCATCGAGGAAGGTGGCGGCCGCCTCTTCGTTGCTGCGAAGCGCGTCGGCGCCGCGATTGTACATCAGATAAAAGCAATATTCGTATTGAAGACCGGCCTTTTTGATCTCGACTTTTGGTTCATTGATCCCTTTGAGGCTTTTTTGAGACCAATGAAACCAGCCCTTCTGATGGGCGGCGGTATTCAGTTTGCGGCTGAAAGCAAAGGTGCTGTCGGCCGTGATGCCCACCCCGCCGTGGCAGCCGATGCAGGCGGTTAGTTCTTCGAACGTCTGCGGACGAAGGTTGCCTTGGGCATCTTCGATAAGCCCCCCAAACGCCCAACCTTTTCCATTGCTGACACCGGTTTCGCTATTTCCGATGGGCAGTCGCAACCGATCGGGAAAATCGTCCCGATCTTTGAGCTCGTTCAATGCGATCGTTTCCAATTCCGAGTAGGTCAACCACTTTGTTTTACGTGCGTACCGGAGTTCTTTCATTCGGGCGGCCATGACAACGTTGTCCGAATCATCGATGTCAATGTAGCGCAGGGTGTTTATAAATTCAGTGCCTTCAGGGTAGAGATTGGCGGCCAGATGGACCGCCCCCTGATCCAATTGCTGCTTGGCGTCGCCCACGTAGGACATCATTCGTCCTTCCAGCGGCGCCCAATCATAAACAACTCGGTCGGCAACGGTTAAGATCCCGTCTTTGTTCAGATCGACGCCGTAAAGGGTTTCATCTACCGAGTCGATGGGCACATCAGTCTGTTTGAACAGAGCTTCGAGTACGGCCAAATTGATTTTGTAGGCGATCAGGTCGGGGGCGCCGTTGGTTTGGCGAAAGGCCTCCGGCAGTCGAATGATGACATCGGACATCGAACCGTTGGTGGGCCAGTGGGTGGACGGGAAGGGATAGTAGGCAAACGCCCGCCAACCGGTAAATTCGCCCTGAGAATCGCGATCGAATCCTCCATCGTCAAAATTGAAATAGCAGTCCGGCACATACCCGTCCCAATCGCCGTCCGCGTTGTAATCCCAGGCGGCCGGGACGGCTTCAAGGTATTGTGCAGGAACGATGTTGCCTTCTTGATCGAAGTAGTTGGTTTGCCGGATGTAATCGGTGATCACTGCATCATCGATGGCTGCGATATCTTCGGATCGATCCTTGAACAGATTGCGCCAGTGGTTTTGTTGCGCGTAGGCTGGAAATGCATATTCAAGCTGCAGATCATTATCACTGGTCAAGTTGGGCATTTTTCCCTCGGAGTGGCAGACATAGCAGCTGTTATAGGTCCTGCCTGTCCCATCGGATGTCCTACCATAGCACTCGGGCGGGATATAGGCGGCCTTGTTTTCCATCGGCAGCGTATCGCCGGTGTCCGATCCACTCTCATTACTGCCACCGCCACAACCAATAATGAGAATGGCGATCAGTGCTATCGCCGTACCAACCAAGAACAATGAAATACCGAAAGATTTGGATACTGGCATCGAATCCATGCTGTTGCTCCTTCAATCGCGAATTGGGTCACGTCATACAAACTTTAAGATAATGTCATTGGAAAGGTTAGAGAGAGGAAGCTGTATTGTCATGCTGCGACGACCGATAACGCGCTCCAATGGATGCCACCAGGGGTGATATCCACGATAGGTCTCTTTCATACTATTATTGGTTAAATAATCAGACATCTAAGCCTTCTTTGGCATGTTTTTTTGCAACTATAGGGTTTAATGTCTGTAGCTCCATAGAAAGAAGCAAAGGTGTGTTAGCACTGGATTAGCCAGAGGAGAGATCTGTATTAGACAAGAGCCGCAATCCAGTCATGTATAATGGTGGCGCATGCTTCAATAATGTCTTGATTTATCCTCCTTCATTTTGCTTGGGTTTATTAAATTCTAATAAAACTCTCACTACTCACTAGCGTCCGACTGGGTAATAACCAGCCCTGCAGTATCTCTATCTGCGCACTTTAGATACAGTTATATTCCCTATTCTTCAGTAAGGAGGTCCTATGTTTATAG
Source organism: Desulfobacteraceae bacterium (assembly GCA_050123815.1). Taxonomy (GTDB): domain Bacteria; phylum Desulfobacterota; class Desulfobacteria; order Desulfobacterales; family Desulfosarcinaceae; genus JARRKU01. The sequence goes on along the minus strand of JASFGJ010000001.1, from coordinate 21,539 downwards.
TGATTGGAAAGAATTTAATCAGAAATAATAACCTGCTCATATTGTTACTCATGGTGGTGATCGGATCGATGATCACGCTGGCCGGATGCGGCGGCGGTAGTGATGGTGACGACTCGCCCCAGGCATCGACAACCCTCTCCTTCGAAAGTGTTCCCGTTCCCGTTACCGACGAACAGAAACGCGAAATCCTGGCGTCTTCTTCAGTCACGGTCACTGAGACGACTTCGACTGCGGCGCTTACACCTGGCGATTCCTATGATATCGGCTATAACATCATCGCCAGAAGCGGTGACAACATTGGCGGCACCATCTTCGGCCGTATCTTGGACCAAACCGGAAATCCGGTGCTCAACAGCGACGCATCGGATTTTGTCTCCAATGACAATGATTTTTCTTCCCTTCTTACCGTTGGCAGCAAGTTGTTCAACATCTCCCATTTCGAATCCCGCCCGGGAGCGATGTATCTGACCGAGTTGAGCCAGGACGGGACGACCGGCGCACTCACTCCGGTAAGCACTGCCAACATAGATTTCTCTGCCTTTGGCGGCCTGTGGGTGCCCTGTGCCGGCAGCGTGACCCCGTGGGGCAACCATTTGGGCAGCGAAGAGTATCCGCCCAACGCGCGCGCCATCGAAGAAGCAACCACGCCGGACGACATCGACAACTACTTCAAACCGATGCTGCGCTACTTCAGCATCGTCGATCCCTTTGATGCGTCCGTCACCATCGACGACATCAAAAACAATTTCAAACCCTATCGCTACGGCTACCCGGTTGAAGTGGCCGTGGCCGAAGACGGCACCCCCACGGTGAACAAGCGGTATGCCATGGGACGCATGGCCCTTGAGCTGGCCTACGTCATGCCGGATCAAAAGACCGTTTACATGTCCGATGACGGCACCAACGTCGGGCTGTTTATGTTCATCGCCGATACGGCCGGTGATCTGAGTGCGGGGCAACTCTATGCCGCGAAATGGCACCAGGTCAGCGCCGATAACGGCGGGAATGCCAACCTGACGTGGATCGACCTGGGTCATGCCACCCAAAGCCAGGTCCAGACCGCCGTAAGCGATACGGTATTCAGCGATATCTTCGACACTTCCGAGCCTAATGAGGACGGCACCTGCGCAGAAGGTTTCACCAGCACCAATACCACCGATGGTCTGGAGTGCCTGGCGGTAAAATCGGGGATGGAGCTTCCGGCCTCCCGGTTGGAGACCCGCCGCTATGCCGCTCTTTTAGGCGCCACCACGGAATTTCGCAAGGAAGAGGGCATCACCTTTGATCCTGACAACATGAAGCTCTATGTCGCCATGAGCGAGGTTACCAAGGGCATGGAAGATTTCATGAAGGAGGGGTCGGACAATGACAGTTACGATCTTGGCGGTCCGAACGATGTCCAGCTGCCTTACAACAAATGCGGTACCGTTTACGGTTTGGACGTGGCGGCGGATGAGACCATCGGCAGTGGCTACGTGGCCCGGAATATGTACGGTGTGGTCAGCGGGGCCATGATGGATTATCCGGCCGGCAGCGACTACGAGGGCAATACCTGTGATGTCGACGGTATTGCCAATCCGGACAACCTTACGATGATTCCAGGCCACAATACCTTGATTATCGGAGAGGATACCGGGTCGGGGCACCAGAATGATGCCATCTGGGCCTACAACCTGGTCAGTGGTGAGCTCACACGGATTCAGACCACTCCGTATGGTTCGGAGACTACTTCGCCCTATTTTTACCCCAATGTCGGAGGATTCGCTTACCTGATGAGCGTCGTCCAACATCCCTATGGCGAGTCCGACGAGGACCAGCTTGTCGATGAGTCCGACGCCAGAGGCTATGTCGGCTTCATCGGGCCTTTCCCGGCGATGGATTAGCCACCCGCTACCGTATTTGCTTTACCTGGCGGCCTATGGCCGCCAGGTAAAACCACCCTATTAAAGAGCGGTCGTTTTTACCTCGCACAGCGGTTCTTCCATGGCGCACAAGGTTTCGTGATCCTTGCGCCATTTTTCTAGCGCAACACTGTGATTTGTTCCTGCCAATTCACTTCGACGCATTATCATTACGGGATTTAACATAGGTTCTGCAGCGCGGATAATTGCTGCACCGAAAGCGGACGTAATCCGGCCCTTGCATGTAGCTGTGCATGGGCTTGCTGCATCCGGGGCAGCTCGGTCTGTTCTTGAATTGCTTCTTTTTCGGATTGTTGACGAATTGTCTGTCGCACACAAGGCAGATGTAACGCTGCTTTCCTCCCGATATACGACCATACTTGTTGATGGCCTCGGAATGGCATCGCGGGCACTGGACATCCATAAACATAATCCGTTGCGGGGTATTTGTATAATTGTCTTTCCGGTCAACCATTATGAAAGATAACGATTAGCATTTCATTAGAAGTGGTTTCAAAATCTTCCTCTGCTGTAGGTTTTTAATGGATAAACATTTTTAGGGACATTGCCACAGAGGACGGACAGTGTTAGTTTTGTGTGAGATTATAATGTGGATATGGTTAGAGGTGGTTTTAAGACTTTGTGAACCTGAATGCGGCAGCCGAAAGGCAGAGGATGCCCCTGGATGCAACTAAAACGGCAGCATATTGTGCAATTTGTGACACTGGGAGCCGTGTTCGGCGTGATCTGGCTCACGGTGGTGATGCTTGCCACAGGTGTATCCGCCCGCGCCCCCCGGTCACCCCATCACGTATACGTTGCCTTTGGATTTCACGGCAACCTCTATCACTCGTTTCGCAACGATACCAACGATGAGTCCGGATTCGGCAAAGATATTCGCGTGATTCGTCACATTATAGAAACCATGGACCGCTGGAATCGGCGGGGTGTGCCGGTCAAGGCGGTCTGGGATTTTGACAACCTGTTTTCGCTTCAAGAAATTCTTCCACAATACGCGCCGGATATCATCACGAATATCCGCCGTCGCATCCGTAGCAACGGCGATGAGGCCATTCTCATGTCTTACAATAACGGCCTGGTTTCCGCCATGAACGGCGAAGAGCTGACCGACGCCATGCGCTGGGCCATCAGCAATCCCTGGCACAGCGGTGTCCGCGATCTCTTCGGATCCTTCAGCCCCATTGTGCGGCCCCAGGAGATGATGACCACACCGGGAAATTTTTCCATTTACCGGCAACTGGGCATTCAAGCCGTGGCACTCTATTACAGCCCCACGCCCTTTGATGCTTTCAGAGTCTTCTCCCGGCCGCTGACACAGGCTGAAGCCTATAACCCGATCCTGTACAAACACCCGCAGACCGGGGAAGAAATGGTGGTCATTCCAAGTTATCACATCGGAGACCTGGTGGAGCACGTCAGCCTGCGCAACTGGGTGGAAGAGCTGCGCAGCCTCCAGGAAAAAGGAGAATTGCAGCACGATGCGCTGATATTTATCAATTATGACGCCGATTCGGACTTTTGGAGCGGCGTGGACCTGCCCTGGCCCCTGAAATGGATGCCCAACACCCATGGCATCGATGCGCTGGTCCGAGGCGTGGCCGACCTGCCTTATGTGCGCTTTACTACGCTGAACGCCTATTTGCAGAACCACCCGCCGGTGGGCACGTTTCATTTCAGCCAGGACACGGCCGATGGCAGCTTCAACGGCTACAACTCCTGGGCCGAGAAATCCCGCGTGGGTCCTCAATGGACCCAGATCGAACGCAGCCGCCGTCTGCAGGCGGCTGCCGGAAAGGCCGTGGCGCTGCTGGGCCATCCGCCGGAACTGGCCGACATCCCGGCACTCACCGCAGCAGCGGAGCAACTCCGCCTGCGCGCGTTGTCCACCACTCACTTTGGAATGGCCACGCCTTTTGTGGCCCCCCAGCGGGAACAGGCCGCCAATGCACTGATCGCCAGGTTGACCGGGTATTCGGATGAGATCGAAACACGCATCGATGCCGGGCTGCGCGATTATCTACGTCGCCGGCCGCCGACCCGGGAAAAAGATGGCCGCTTGCAATGGCTGGACACCTTTGTTCTGCTCCAGCCTGACGAGGCCGTTGGCGGCACCGGCCGCTTTCTCAAAATAAGGCTGGCAGAGGGTGCCCCGGCCAAAGGGCCCTTTTTGCTAAAAGCACCCAACGGGAACCTCTTGCAGGCCATCGACTGCTACCCGGCCTCCGAAAAGGGCGGCAGGCAATGGCTGGAGCTTTATCTTCCCGGAGGTGCTCCCCTTGCCGACGGCGTTTATCATCTCTACCGCGACGGCAGGGCTGCGGCTGCGGTTCAGGAAAATGGGGTGCGCGCCGGCGAAAGGGTCCTGTCCAATGGCACTGTCGAACTGCGCTTCGACGCGGACGGGGGCGTGGAAGGGATCTATCTGAACGGCGTGCGCCAGGCAGAGCCTGACAGCCTGATGCCCTATGTGCAATATGGACAGCAAAGGATTCGAATCCCTGAAATGAGGCTGGAACACGTCGCTGCGGCCGACAAACGGTCGGCCGGCGTACGAATGAGCGGCCGCTTTCCCGGCCTGACGGCCGGCGAAAAGAGCAACGGACAGGCGGTATATACGGTCAGCCTGCTGGCCCATCGACCCTATCTGTTGCTGCGGGGTAAGATCAGCTACCCGGTCAGCGAGAGCAACGATATCATCAAGGCTGACGAGCCCGGCCTTTCACGCCGGTTGGATATGCGCTGGCGGGAAGTTGCGCCCGCGGAAATCCAATTTTCGCCCAAAGCGACCCGGCAACAGCCGCCCCGCATTCTCAAGCGCAATTACCTGGGAGTGGAAACGCATTATACCTTGGACTATTTTCGGCACTCTCCGGAGAATTTGAATTTGGATAATGTGAATAACCACATCACACAATCTTATGTGGGAATTGTGTCCGGAGAATATGGCATGGCCATCGCCACGGACACGACCATTCAAGCCAATTTCGCTTTCGCCCCCTTAAAAATGACTTACGATCCCGGCATGGATTCTTTTCAGATCCGGGCCAACCCTTTCGGCACCTACCATGGTCGGCAGTACCGACCGCCCACACACGGCAACGGCCAGGGGTATGAAATGACCCTGCACACCGGCGAGCAGCTGGCCAGCGCAGCGCCCACATACAACGGCGTCGACCGTGAATTTCACCTGCTGATTTCATTTTTCAAGGGCAAGCAGATGCCGCCACGGCTCAAGGAGGATCTATTGGGCTATGCCCACCCGCCGGTCGTGATCTCTCTGAATGCGCCGGCCGGGAACATCGCGCCGTCTGCGGCATCTCTGGAAAAACTCACCGGCCTTTCGAAAGAGATTGGCTCGAGCATATCTTCTACTCCCGGCACCGGTCTTCAATATCCCAAAATCCCCCTTGGCTTGAAAGTCAGAGTGCTGTGGGCCAATGTCAGGGAACTGATCGATGACGTTCCCGCAATGTTGCGTGGAAAAAGAGATCATCTATAGACGTTCATTTCTATCCGAAGAAATCCAAGATCTGCAATTATCGTGACCTTCATCATACAATAACTGTGAATTCTATCATATGAGATCTGCTTGTCTAATGTTAACTGTCCATTAAATTGGCCAATTTTTTAACCCTACCAAATTTACAACCGCATGAAAAAGGAGAGATACAATGAAGGTCCTCGACAATTTTTACCGGAAGAGCAAATCCTGGCTGGGAATATGTCTTGTCCTGAGTTTTCTCTATTTGCTGTCAGGCTGCTGGGTCAAGGATATCGACACTCCCTATTATACCCAAGACACATCCTATTATTGTGGCGCAGCCAGCGCACAAATGATCCTTGATTCTGAAAATCTCGGTATCTACGTATCCCCGCAATCAAGCATTTACAACTATATCCATTCGCACAATATCTGTGCCGGGTGGGCAAGCGATCCCGAAGGACTGAAGGACGGCCTTAACCACTTCGCCGGAGGAGCTGCCTGGTTTACATGGTATGCTCCAACAGGCCAGGATGACGGTAACAACAAGTTGGCCTATACGATAGATCGATATGGCGTCCCACCGGCAGCCCTGATCTATGGCAGCGCCCATTGGGTCGTTGTTCGCGGCGTTGTGACCAGCGACCAACCAACCATTGCGCCAGCGTATGACATCTACTTTTTTGGTGTGAACGATCCATGGTATGGTGCCACCAGCCTGGGAGGGGATAAGTGGATCGATATTCGCACCTGGAATGATGAAGTTTTTACCGGTGGATCTTGGTGCGGTGCACCTGGCGGTCCCAGATTTATCAGTGTGGTCGATCCGGAACCGCCCACTGAGGCAAAGATAAGCTATCCCGCAATGCAAAAACGCAGAACGGTTGTATACAAGTCGGAAGAGATTGAAGAGATGGCCGCCAATTTTTTGGAAAAGATATTGAGCAGTAAGGCATTCAGGGAGTACTATGACGATAACACCATTAAGAATCTATCTCTATCGTCGATCGGCACGGCCAAGCTGGTCAGTCGTTTGGACCTCGAAAAAGAGGCTTACTATACTGTGCCGCTGATAGCAAAGAACGGAGAAAGACGATCTATGGTACAGGGCGCATTGCTATTCGATGCCTACCGTGGCCAATTTAAGGAAATGAGTGTGGTGGATAAAGCGGTATCCTACGTTCTTGTGGATAATGAAGACTATGCACGAAAATTGTTTGATAAACAGTATGATATGCGCTCCAAAGGGGTAACGAAACTTACGGACTTCGACCTGGTGTGGCTGCCCTCTAAAGAGAGCCGGTCACCTTTTCACCCGTTCTGGCAGGCCAAAGGTGTAACGAAGTATTCTGATAAACCGATGGTGCTGGCGTATATGGACCAAGAGGGAAAACTTTTCGATGGACTTACTCCTTTAGCGAAAGCCAAAACCAAGGGCGGTGGGTTTTAATCCACGATAAGATTATTCTGGCTTGAATTGCATTCTGTTCGAAGCGCTGATATCAATGAGGCTCCAGGGAAGGCTTTCATCCCTTAACTGCTTCTTAAATCAACGGATGAAAGCCTTCGGCATCAATTAGCAGCCCGCTTCTCTTTTTTTTTGGGCTTGCCCAGTTTGCGAACCTTGCGCTTGCCTTTTTTACTTCGCGTGTTTGACAAAGCCGATCCTCTGCCGGAAAGACTGGGGTTGGTCATGAAAAAGTGGTGCGCGTTAAACGGCTCGTCGGCGGCTTTGAGGCGCTCATAGGATCCATCGGGTTGCAGGATCCAGCTTTGCTGGTTGTCCTTGAGGTTGGCCTGCATGATCTGATCCATGACCTGCTGATGGACTGTCGGGTTGTTGATGGGCACCATCACTTCTATCCGTCGGTTGATGTTGCGCTGCATCCAGTCGGCCGAGGAGATATAGACCTTGGCATGGGGTGACGGCAGTGCATGCCCCCTACCGAAGCAGGCGATTCTGGAGTGCTCCAGAAAACGTCCCACAATGGATCGAACCCGGATGCGCTCCGACAGTCCGGGCAGTCCGGGACGCAGGCAGCAGATCCCGCGGATCACCAGGTCGATCTCCACCCCTGCCTGGGACGCCCGGTAGAGGGCGTCGATAATTCCCGGGTCGACCAGGGCATTCATCTTGGCCCAGATGGCGGCGGGTTTTCCGTTTTTTGCATGGTTGATTTCCGTTTCGATATTTTTGATTAGACTCTCCCGCATATTCAGTGGCGAAACAATCAATCGTTTTAGTTTGGCCGGGTGGGCGTAACCGGTCATGTAATTGAAGATTTTGGCCACGTCGTGGCAGATGCTGGGGTCGCAGGTAAAATAGGATAGATCCGTATAGATCCTGGCATTGATGGGATGATAGTTCCCCGTGCCGATATGGGCATAGGAGGTCAATTTGCCCTCCTCGCGTCTCACTACCAGACTTAGCTTGGCGTGGGTTTTCAGATCCAGAAAACCAAAGACCACTTGAACGCCCTCGCGCTCGAGCATGCGGGCGATGTCGATATTGGCGGCTTCGTCAAAACGGGCTTTTAGTTCGACCATGGCGGTGACGCTTTTACCGGCGTCCGCGGCTTTTAGAAGCGCCTCTACGATGGGTGAGTTGACCATGGTGCGATACAGGGTCTGTTTGATCGATACGACGCCATCGTCCTGACTGGCCTGGTGCAGGAACTGAGCAACGACATCAAAGCTCTCATAGGGATGGTGCACCAGGATATCCTTGGCGTTGATGGCCGCAAAGCAGTCGCCTCCAAAATCTTTGATGCGCTCGGGAAAGCGCGGGATGTAGGGCGGGAACAACAGGTCCGGACGTTCATCGATCACCAGTTCCTTAAGATCCGCAAGACCGATCAACTCTTCAAAGCAATGAACATCCTCCCGGGGAACCGCTAATTGCTCTCTGACAAATTCCCTCAGTTCGGCCGGCATTTTTTCATCGACGGTGAGCCGGACCACGCTTCCGCGCCGCCGCTGCTTGAGGGCCGACTCAAAGGTCAGTACCAGATCCTCGGCTTCTTCGTCGATTTCCAGTTCGCTGTCGCGGATGATGCGAAAGCTGCCGTGCGCCATCAGTTTATAGGATGGAAACAGTTGATCCAAATGCATGACCACCAGATGCTCCAGGCGTACGTAGCGCAGATCGGTGCCGGGCAGCCGGATGAATCGATCCAGATGGCTGGGCAGCATGATGAGCGCTTCCATCGCTTCGCCGTCGGACATGCTTTCCAGATTCAACACCAGCCCGAATCCGAGATTGGGGATAAAGGGAAATGGATGGCCCGGGTCCACGGCAATGGGCGTTAGTATTGAAAAAATCTCGTTTTCAAAGAATTTTGTAAGCCATTTTCGATCCAGTTCCGTCAGAGATTGGGGTTCCAGAATTGAAATACCATTTTTGTTCAGCTCCACCAGCAACCCGTTGAAACAGCGATGTTGTTCGAGCATCAATTTGCCGACGCTTTCCCCAATGGCGTGGAGTTGTTGAGAGGTGGTCATGCCATCCGGACTGTTGCTGTAAACTCCGGCAGCCAGTTGCGCTTTCAGACCGGCCACGCGCACCATATAGAACTCATCCAGGTTGCTCGCGGAAATGGATAAGAACCGCAAGCGTTCCAACACCGGGTAGCTGGTGTTATAGGCCTCGTCCAGCACGCGCTGATTGAATTTGAGCCAGGATAGTTCGCGGTTGATAAACCGTCGCGGCGTGGTGTGCGAGATCTCTGCGGTCGTATCGATTTCGTATTGGTTTTTGGTTTGAACGGCAATTGTCATGGCAACCCCTGCAATACGAGCAAGAATCTAATTCAAAGAATTTCATCTCCGGTTAGAATGCGTCGTGATTCAATCAATATCCCATTTGCGATCCATTTAAATTGAAGTCTTGAGTGGATCAATACATTACAAAAAACCGCTGTGAGTCTAATTTTTAAATGTTAGGATTTTGCTAGCCTATTGCTTTTTCTTTAAAGGAGTCGAATAGGCCAGGCGGGAAGATCAGACAGGCGGCGTGTTGATTCGCAGTTTATTGGTTGGGCCGCTGTTAACACATTGCTAAAATACAAGATTCATACCTAAAGCGACGAACGTATCTTAGGCGATGGCGATTTTGTTGCAGTGAGCAAATCGGTGGATAGGGGAGCTCTGATTGCTGAGGAAAATTCGTATATATGAATTTCGGGTAATAAGTTAAGGGTTATTCCCAAGCCCCAAATTTAAGCAAAGGCCAACTGCCTAAATAGATTATAACCGACCAAAACCAAGCCTAAATAAACGGACAGATTCAGCCACAATCGTTGCTTCAATGATTGAATTTTGAATTCTTTGAAGACGATAATACACAATAGAAAAACGGCCAAGATGATAGCCACAGGGTTTAAAAAGGGGGTGACGTTCACTGCGGCATGACACATAGCCAGCAATGTTAAAATGACTATTGCATTTAGCACCAGAAAAAAGCCGTTGATGATTTTTATGACCATTATCTCTCGCTTTCTTGTATAATGCCCGTTATTTGTGAATCAGCGAATTGCACACCTTTATCAACCTGAACACAACACTTCCATATTTTTAAATGTTAGGATTTTGCTAGCCTATTGCTTTTTCTTTCCGGTTCGAAGAATATGTGCGCAAACTTTATAAATTTGAACTGGCCAAATAGAATAGATACCCTTGATCGATGAAAACGCTGACCCTGATCCGGCATGCCAAATCGAGCTGGAAATACCCAGACCTTGCCGATTACGATCGTCCTCTGAACAAACGTGGACGGCGGGACGCCGCTATGATGGCCGAGCGATTGAATGTGCGTGGATTTTCTCCTCAGCGCATCCTCACCAGTCCCGCCGTACGTGCGCTTCGCACTGCCGAGGCCATGGCGGCCGCCATTGATCTGTCAACGCAACAGATAGAAATAACACCGCTCATTTACGGTGGCGGTGTTCAAGACCTGTTACAACTCATCCGAGAGCAGGCGCCGGATGAGTCGTGGATCGCACTGGTAGGCCACAACCCTGAATTTACCATTCTGGCCCGCCTGCTCTCCGGCCGATCCATCGAGAACGTGCCCACTTGTGGCGTGGTGGAGAGCCAATTTGAAACGGATCGATGGCAACAGGTCGGTGCTGATGGTGCCACCGCCAGCCGCTTCTGTTTTGATTTTCCCAAAAAACAGGCGTCATGATTAGTGCTGCGGTACAAAGCGGCTCCGTCTGTCGAAATGCATCGGTATGCATTGAACCAAGCGCTCATAAGGATAGAAAAACGCAATGGAAACCGGTCATAAGTACGCAGCCATCGATATTGGCTCAAATGCGGTCAGGCTCCTGCTCTCCGCAGTGTTCGAAACAGACAGGGGCCCTTATTTTAGAAAGATCTCGCTGATCCGCATGCCCATCCGGCTGGGGGATGATGCCTTTATCCACCGCTGCATCAGCGATTCTAAAATCGACCAAATGGTCCAGGCCCTGACCGGCTTTAAGCATCTGATCGAGGCATATCAGCCGATTGCCTATCAAGCTTGCGCCACCTCAGCCATGCGGGAAGCGCGAAATGGATTACAGATCTGCCGACGCATCCGGGAAAAGGCCGGCATTGAGATTCAAATCATCGACGGCAAGGAAGAGGCAAGGATCATCTCTGCCAACAGCACCCTTAAATGCACACATGACAAAGCGGTGGCGGTCTATTTGGACGTGGGAGGCGGCAGCACGGAAATTACCATATTCAATGGCAATCACCAGATGTCGCGCTCGTTTAATATCGGCACCATCCGCCTGATGCAGGATATGGTGACCTCTGCCGATTGGGAGCAGATGAAACTGTGGGTAAAGGAAAAGACCGGGCCCTTCGACCGCCTGGTAGCGGTGTGCAGCGGCGGCAACATCCATAAAATAATAAGACTCTCGAAAAGCAAGGATGGCGAGACCATCTCCTTCAAGCACATGAAAAAGGTCCGAAAGCTGTTGAAGGCGTATACGGTGGCCGAGCGCGTTACCAAACTGGGATTGAAACCGGATCGGGCCGATGTGATTCTGCCGGCCCACAAAATCTACTATTCGGTGTTGAAGTGGGGGCGGATTCCGTTGATTAAAGTGCCCCAGATGGGACTGGCTGACGGAATCGTACGCCAGCTTTACTTTCAGGAAAATCCTGCACCTGATTAAGAGCATTCTCCTAAGCTTTTTTTGGCGCCCCATTTTTTCGCTCACCGTTATAGAGCGATTTTGCTGATTGTATTTATAGCGGTGTCGCTAAAACCGGGGGTTAATTTCAGGTGGACCGAATACTTGTCCTGGGGATGGTTTTGCACACCGCGGACAATACCCTTAACGACAATGGGTTTTGTGTGACCGCTCCCTTTCAAATGGAAGCGGACACAGATGGCTCTGCCGAGCAGACGCTGAACGGATTTCTCATTTTTTGATTCACAATAAAACGAGAGCCCGTTTTTGGAGATATCCCGCATATCGCCGTTTATAGGCTTGCCGGTGATTTGGTCGGCATCGGATGTCAATAGGTGGGCTCTGATCCGGGTGGATAGCCTGTGGCGCTCACAGTTCCTGCGCTCAATGCCTTTGACGAATAGACTGTCGTAAGTGGTTCGGCTCAGATCACATATAATTTTTTCCAGGTTGGAATAGAGTTGGGGAAATTGCGTCTGCAGCGAAACCAGCCGCTTTTTTTCTAGACAGCTTAATTCTACGCGGGACAAGGTTCTAACCGAGTGCGTACAAACGTTGATGGAAAAAAAGGTCTCCTGGCCGAAGAAGGTACCTTTTCCAGTGTTTTTTATCAAAATGTCATTGCCACCAATTCGGCAAAACATCTTTAACCGGCCACTGTTGATCAAAAAAAGCCGATCGTTTGCCCTTCCTTGTTCTATTATGGTATGGTCCGGGCCCAGAAGAACCGGCTTTAATGCCAAATGCAGGGCATTGGCCTCTTCGATCGTTAACCGATTGAAAATTGGGGCCCAGATTTGCCGCAATGCAGGAGCAACGGACCTGCTTTTTTCGCTCTCAATGATATTATTGACTTCGAAGATGGCAGAAAGCGCTGTGCCGTTGATTTCATACAGCCGATCTAGACAAGTTTCCGCCTCATCGAAGCGCTGATGCATGGCAAGGCCGATGGCCGTCCTGCATAGCAGCTTAAACGCGTCGTCAGTTCTATTTTCATCGATGTATTGGTCAACCAAGGCTTGTGTTTCATCCATTTCCGCCTCCATTGCAATCCGAATTGCACAGTAAGACCGTCATCTTCGCTCAGCATTAGATTCCACTGGTGCCGGCAAGTTGGTTACTCAGAAGAGCAATGGCTGTGCCAAAAGATCTTGTTTAAATAAGTACATGATAACAGGTGGATATCAAAGAACAGCATGGCGGTGGGGAAAAACTGGTGATTTTCCCTGGTGAAATCACCAGTTTTGGGTCAAATTACCCAGGATTTAAGGGGTGGCAATTATTCACCAACATCGACATTCTCAGGAAAATCTTGCACTCATGTCGTAACGGGACTCATTGTGCGGCATCGAAGATCGCTTTCAATGGTTGGAAAACCGACGGCGCGGCGGCGATGAATTGCCAACCGCCGAGAGCGGTAGGGCGGACATCGTACATAACACCCGATTCTTTGAGAATGACCAGGGCGGCGGCAATATCCCAGATCTGGACATTTAGCTGGATCAGCGCCGACAGGTGCCCCATGGCCACGTGGGCCAGATCGAGCCCCGTAGACCCGAAGATTCGCACCTTCTTGACGCGGCGCACCAAACGGGCGTTGAGACGTTCCATTTTTTCGATAACGCTGTCGTCGCTGCCGAAGCTGATACCCACCATGGCGTCTTCTACGCGGCTCTCTGTGGGTAGAGGGATGGGACTGCTGTTGACGGTTGCGCCTGAACCGGCGGCGGCACTGTACATGCGTGACAACAGCGGTGCATACACCACACCGACAAGTTGTTCGGCCTGGGCCAGGTACCGGAAACCGGCGCCGGGGCCGACATGTTGTATGTGGTGCGGCAATCGATAACAGGCCACGCAAACGCAGAAAAGCGGAAGCCCGAAGTAGTAGTTTAGCGTGCCGTCCAGAGGATCGATAATCCAGACATAGCGCGAATCACCGGCGGCATGACCGCTCTCTTCCGAAATTATGGTGTGGTTCGGATATATGGTGCGAATCAGATCGCATATGGCGGCCTCGCTCATGCGGTCCACTTCGATTTTCAGATCCCGGGATCTGTTCTCGAGGATGGCGCAGGACTGATTGCCGATATGGCGCCGTTGAATTTTGCCGGCGCGTTGGGCGGCCAGTTCAGCCACCTTGCGCAGGCCGTTCACATCCAGATCGGGTTCCTGCGCCTGCCGGCACACTGGAGCATCGTTTTTGCTCACCTGCTCGGTCACATCGTAGAGTGTCATTTTTCCACTATCGGTATTTCGAGGATTAAACGCCTCACCCGAACACAGAGATTGGGCGAGAGAGAAAGCCTTATGGCCAATTCGATGCATAGACCTGATTTCCCGCCACAAACGTCTGCTTAACCCGCGGAACCCGGCCGGTGCCGTCCACAATGACCAGATCGGCTGACAGGCCCTCGTCGATCGAACCGAGTTGATCGGATTGTCCGATGCATTGGGCCGGTTGGTGGCTGATCATCCGGATCAATTCCGGTAAGTTGCCGAGCCCTTCCTGTTCGAGGCGAAAGACGGCATGGAGCAGGGTGCTCGGGCTGTAGTCGGAACCAATCAGGTTGCAGCATTGGGCGGACACGGCATCCCTGCCGCTCAAATTGTCGCTCAGCGAACGTCCGAAGATGATGTTGGGTGCACCCATCAAAACTCCCATGCCCAGGTCGTGGGCGGTGCGCGCCGCTTCCATGGTGACCGGAAATTCACTGATGCCGACTCCCATATCGCGGACCCACGCCACTTTTGCCCGGGTGTCGTCGTCATGGCTGGCCACCGGGATCTGTCGGGCAAGCGATTCCCGGACCAGTTCCCTGACGTGCCCGTCGTCGAAATTGCTCCGCAGCGCTACCCGCCGCTTGACCATATCGTCGACCTGCTTTCGGGTCAGATGCGCCGCTTTGGTGTAATATTCGTAAAGATAGGCTTTGTTTCTGAACTGCCCTTGGCCGGGGGTGTGATCCATCAAAGAGAGCAGATCGATCAGGCGCTGCTGCATCAGCTCATTAAGCAGCGGGATCGCGCCGGTCTCGAGGATTTCGTAGCGTGCATGCACACGGGTGCGCACCAGCATGTCCGGGGCAAGCTGCTTGATGCTGTGCACCAACTCGGCCGAACGTTCGTAGTATCGGAGCCGGTTGTCCTCTTTGCCTGTGAAACTGATGCAATGGTGCATGGTGGTAATGCCGCAGGCCGCAAGGTTCTTGTCCAGCTCGGTCAGGGCGATCTCAATGGGCAGTTCGGCCCGGGGTCTCGGTTGAATGGCCTTTTCGATGGCATCGCTGTGAAGATCGATAAAGCCGGGCATCACCCAGAGCCCGGAAGCGTCCACGCGCGGCAGATTTCGGTCTTGTTCGGATATCATGCCGATGCTGCGAATTTTCCCATCGACAACAGACAGATCCGTCTGCTCGGCGATGCGATCTTTTAGCACCAGATTGCCGTTGGAGATGATCAGGCTTCCCCCCCTGGCAGTGCTTATGGACTCTCTGACCCTCTTGACCATAGGCAGATGCGAGGACATGGGCAGAATGACGTCGGCGATTTGACGCGCCACTTCCTGGTCATGGCAGATCATGACCATGGTGGTACCCCCCCGACGAAGCTCATCCAGCAGCTCCAGCACCATCTGAACCGAATCCGCATCCAGGGAAGCGGTGGGTTCGTCCAGCAGCAGCAGACGCGGTCGGCCGATGACGGCGCGGGCAATGTTGACCCGCTGCTGCTCGCCGCCACTGAAGGTCACCGGATAGGCGTCATGCAGCCGGGAGGCAATGTTTAAGCGGCTGAGCAGTTGTTCGGCTCTCTTTCTGGCCGGCTCACGCTTTGCGCCTTGCTGGAGCAGGGGTTCGGCCACGACATCGGCCGCCGCCACCCTGGGCAGTACTTTGAGGAACTGGGATACAAAAGCAATTTCGCTGCGCCGCAGCTGGATGATTCGATGTTCGGGCAGTGCCGCCAGATTGAGCTCTTCTCCCACCAGTGATCGGTACAAAATACGGCCTTTTGACGGCAGGTAGGTGCGGTAGATGCATTTCAGCACGGAGCTTTTTCCGGTGCCGCTCGGTCCTGAAAGCGCCAGTACTTGTCCTTCGCAGATTTCGAAAGTAAGATCGGAGAACCCGTGAATGGTCTTTTTACCGAGTGTGTGCAACATAAAGGATTTGCTGAGATTTTCAACTTTCAACAGACCCATTTTTTTCTCCTTGAAGTTAAGCATCGAGTATGAACAAGGTCGTTTTAACAGCACGGCAACCAGATATCCGGGTGTGTTGTAAAGGCGTAAAGATAATTCATTTGGCAAGGCTAGCGGGAGCAAGCTGTATTGTCATACCACGACGAGGCGATAACGCCGTCCAAATGAATTATCTTTACGCCTTTACAACGCCGAACTGACCAGCAGCTGGGTATAGGCATGCTGGGGATCCTCGAGCACCTGATCGGTCAGGCCGGTTTCGACCATCTGACCGTTTTTCATCACCAGGGTGCGGGTGGTCAGCATGCGGATCACGCCCAGGTCATGGGAGACCACGATCGTCGCCAGATTGAGCTCCCCCTGAAGGCTGCGGATCAAATCGAGCACCCGGGCCTGAACCGATACATCCAGACCGGTGGTGACTTCATCGAGCAGCAGCAACAGCGGCTCATTGCACAGGGCTTTTGCAATTTGGACCCGCTGCTGCATGCCGCCTGAAAAATGGCGCGGCGCATCGTCCATGCGTTCCAGGGGCACTTCGGTCTTGGCGAGCAGGTTGCCGGCCCGGTCCCGAATCTGTTGCACGCTTCGCCAGTCAGCCATTAACAGGCGTTCGGCAATGTTTCCCCCGGCGCTGATATTCATGCGCAAACCCAGATGGGGGTGCTGGTAGACGATGCCCAGCATGGTGTTGCGCAGCAGGCGCTTGTGAAACGGACTGAGTTCGAAGCAGTT
This sequence comes from Desulfobacteraceae bacterium, assembly GCA_050123815.1. Classification (GTDB taxonomy): domain Bacteria; phylum Desulfobacterota; class Desulfobacteria; order Desulfobacterales; family Desulfosarcinaceae; genus JARRKU01. Next base: position 5,015 of record JASFGJ010000001.1, on the reverse strand, counting down.
CCGGTCGGCAAGGTCGATGTCCACGGACCGGCCGTTGGGATTGAGAAACATCTGGCCGGCCGTCGGCTCGATATCGAAGTAGAGCGCTTTGATAACCGTGCTTTTGCCGGACCCGCTCTCGCCGACGATGCCCATGACCTCCCCGGGATAAAGATCGAGGGTCACCTGCTGGCAGGCGACCACCGTATTGCAACGGGGGCACACGTTGCGATCGGTTTGCGGACCGGTCCGGGCCTGACATTGATCACAGCTTGGACCGTAGTGTTTGGCCAGGTTACGAACCGACAAAAGCGGCTGGCCGGACATCTTTTTCATTGGCTGTCGACCTTGGTTTGATGTTGATGGCAAAAGGCCGTATCTGAACATTGATAGAGGCGTTGTCCGCCGGCATCGTCGATCAGCTCATCCAGAAAACTGTCCGTGCTGCCGCACAACCGGCACCGCTTGCCGTCGAATGACTCCACCCGGAACTTGAAGTCGTCGAATTCGAGTGACTTCACATCGGTATGGGGAGGAACGGCATATATTCGTTTTTCGCGACCGGCCCCGAACAAATAGAGGCCGTCGGCCATGTGCAGTTTTGGATTGTCCCAGCGCGGAATCGGACTGGGATCCATGATGTGCCGCCGGTTGACCATGGCCGGATACCTGGCGCCGATGGTGATCTCTTTGTACTTGACGATGTCCTCGTAAAGTCTCAGCCACATGCGTCCGTAATCGGCCTCGGCGTGCATTCGCCGCGTTTCCCGCTCCGAGGGCACAACATCGCGCAACGGCTCGGGTATCGGTACCTGCAGCACCAATATTTGTCCATCAGCCAGAAGCGTTTCCGGTATCCGATGACGCGTTTGAATCAGGGTCGCCTCTGCAGTTGAATCAGTAAGGCGGACACCGGTGACCTGGTTTACAAAACGTTTGATATTGACGGCGTTGACACTGTCGTCGGCGCCCTGGTCGATGACTTTGAGCACCTCCTGCGGTCCGATCAGGGCAAGCGTGATCTGGAGTCCGCCGGTCCCCCATCCGCGGGCGATCGGCATATCCCGCGATCCGAAAGGCGCCTGGTACCCCGGAATGGCGACCGCCTTGAGGACCTTGCGTCGAATTTCCCGTTTGGCGCCCTCATCGATAAAGGCAAAGTTATAGTGAGCGGCAGAGCGTGCCCCGTTGCCGTCAATCCATTGATCCGCGTTCATGTTCCTCCCGGGATTTGCGCAGCCGATCCAGCGCCGACTGGAATGTCACATAATGGGGAAGTTTAAAATGGTTGCAAAAGCCCATGGACTCGACACCGTCGATGTGCATCAAGACAAACTCCTGGTCTTCCGAGGCACTGGTGGCTTCCGTGGACTGCATGGCGCGGTCTAAGACGGCCATGGAGATGGCTTTGGTTTCGTTGTGACCGAAACACAGACCGTAGCCCAGCGTAAACTTGGGACCTTTGTCCTCGACATTATCCAGACTGCAGATAACCTCAGCTTCGGTAACTTTGACGTTCCCGATAATTTCAGCACCGCCGCGATACGGGTTTTCGATCTCAATCGGCAGATAGCCAACGCGCAGCTCACCGACAGTCGGGTGGACCATGCCGTACCCGCGCATGTTGGAGTATGCCAGGGCCAGCAGGCCGCCGGTCTCCCCCATGGCCATGGCCTGCATCGAGGCGCTGCGACTGGCGGGCAGGGTGATCGATTGCCGCGTGATATCGTCGGGGCTCTGTTTATTTGAAACGGTCCGAGTGCCTTCGACCAGCAGGTTTTCACGACGCAGTATTTCGATGACTTTGGGTAAATTGTCGGGTACCGGTTCGCCCTCCGGCAGATCCTGGAGCAGATCGGCCAGGGCGTCGCGTCGCTGCTCGGAGGTCTCACCCACAAGGCTGAAATCGAGCAGGCGCAGGGTGTAATCGGGCGTCGGGCCCAGGATTTGCCCTCCGGGGATCTCTTTAAACGCCGCTGAGATGCGTCGAATGACCTTTAAGCGGCGGGTATCGACCGGCAGACTGTAACCGATTCGGGGCTGGGTTGTGCGGTAGGCCCGCACCATGAACGCCGCCTCCAGTGTGTCGCCGGCCGACTGTTTGAGTGCCAGCGCCGCCAGAGCCGGCGCATAGAGGGCGCCTTCACCCATCACCCGGTCTACGGCCAGATAGAGTTGTTCCTGAATCTGCTCAACGGCCAGCGGATCGCTCTCGCCGTTAGCCTGCAGCCAGCGCAGATAGGCCGCCGCGTTGGAGATGGCTTCGGTTCCGCCTTTGACGGCAATATAACCCATGGCGTTAACTCACATCGATACGGGTGGAGCGGGGGATCGCCATGACGTGCGATGCACCCCACATGATAAATGTGTCGACCCCCAACGGATAGCCGGCATTGATGTCGCGCAGCAGCGCGTATTCCGTTTGGTCAAGACTGTCAACCGGGGGCGAGATCATCTCTTTGATTCCAGGACCCGTCATGCGAACGGCCTCCAGCCGATTTGCCTCAAGCTCACCCAGCTGCGCGGTGGGCAGTTGATAGACCAGAGTGGCGCCTTCATCGGGATAGGCCGGTGTGCCGCGCTTGGCCGATTCGATGCGTCCCTGACTGCAATTGCCATTGATGAAAAGGAAGTCGGCCTGATTCGGCTCAACACATACCGATCCGGTCCGGCGCTGGATACGTTCGGCCTGCTGCGACGTTTCGAATCCGATCGCGGCAAACGTGGCTTCGTGATCGATCAAACAGTCGGCAGCAAGCAGACCAAGGGCTTCAGGCGCGCCTTCAGCGACGCTGCAACAACGTCCCGGGTAGCTCATGGCTTTCAGCATCAGGCGAAAGACAACCTGCATCATTTCGGGTTGCGTTTGACCCACCATCGTCAAGCCTCCACTGCCATGGATTTAAAATTGACCCGCGTGGCGGCCACAAGGCGCGATTGCTGTTTGCGGCGTGCGGCAGACCGTTGCATGGCCGGCCGACAGATGGAATGGGCCGATTCAAAATAGTGCGCGTCGCCGTTGAGGCACAACGCTTCCAAAACAGCAGCGAGCAGGGCGGCCGATGGTAGATCCCCCATCAGCGTCGCTTGTCCGCGTTGGCCTTCGTATTCGACTTCGGCTCTGGTTACCAGCACTTCGCCGAGGAAAAACTCGGTATCGAAACAATCCCGAACCTTGGCCATAATCAACCCGGTATGGGGTGCGTGGATTACTCTGACGCGATTGATGGGCAGGGCTGCGGACAGGGCCTTGACCTCCTCCGCATTCATCTCAGGTAGAATTTCCCTTATATGATCGAGTCGGTCTCTAAGTATTTCTTCACCAATTTTCATACCGTGGAACCTTAATTCGGCTTTGTTAGGATAGAGTGCAGATCATGCAAGAATTTGGTTGGATTCGCCTTGAAGTTCTTTTTGGCAAACTGTGCTGGGCCTCGTCCTGTAAGCCAATTAAAATTTAACTTGATGTTAATGCAATGCGAACAATCAGCACATAGAGATGTAGATGTCTAGACGATACATGGAGAAGGTCTATGCAGCAGATTCAAACAATCGATCGCAGAAGCGGAGGCCGGCCGGTATACCGTCAACTCAGCCGCATCCTCATAGATGAAATTCAGAAGTATTATATGACTGGCGATATGCTGCCGGCGGAGCAAGCCCTGGCGAAGCGTTTTCAGGTCAATCGACACACGGTGCGTCGCGCTGTTGGGGAGTTGATCAAAACGGGATGGGTCGACCGGATCCACGGCAAAGGCGTCAAAGTATTGAAGGTATCGGTTGACTACACGATTCATCGAGGAACACGGTTTACCGAGACGCTGGAGTCCCAGGGCCGCAGAACCGTTAGTCGGGTTTTGGATAAGTGCTGCTGCGTGGCGCGTGGCAAGGTGGCCCGGAAGCTCGCGCTTCCGCAAGGTGCCCCAGTAGCCTACCTGCAAAGCATGCGCATTGTAGACACCTCGCCTTTCTGCATCAGTTCCCATTTTTTTCCAAGTCCGGAATATGATTTCATTTTAGATAATTACACTGGCGGTTCGCTGCATCGCTTCATTTCCGACCGGTGCGGCAAGCGCCTCAAGCGGATCTCGAGTCTGATCCGAGCGGCGCAGCCCAGCCGGCCCGACCAGCGATTGCTCAACATGCCCGAAGGTATTGCCGTGTTGAGCGTCAGAAGCGTAAATGTCGAGCGTATTACCGGATTGCCGGTGGAATACGTTGAGACGCAATTTCGTGGGGATGCCATTCAGTTATCGGTCAAACCCTGATGGTGGTTTAAAACCTGATGAAAGAAAATCGAATGCAGCAAACTGAACCAGCGATTCAAACAACCAGTCCGCCACAGCACAAGCAGTTATCGGTTCTGCCCTGGATCCATCCGGATGCAAAAGTCATCGGCAGTCAGTTGGGGGCATACACAGAAGTGGGGGCCCGAACGGTCATTCAGGAAACTGTCATTGGGGATTATTCCTACATAACCAATGACGGCAACGTGATCTACACCCGAATCGGAAAATTCTGCTCAATCGCTGCCATGGTCCGAATCAATCCCGGCAATCACCCGATGCAGCGAGCGACGCAGCACCATTTTACCTATCGCAGCCGTCAATTCGGTATGGGAGAGGATGATCCGGAAGTTTTCAACTGGCGCCGCAGCAAGCCGGTAACCATCGGTCATGATGTGTGGATCGGCCACGGTGCCACAATTCTGGCCGGGATTCAAATCGGAAACGGGTCCGTTGTGGGAGCCGGTGCGGTGGTCACCAAAGATGTGGCCCCTTACACCATCGTCGTCGGTGTACCGGCGCAACCGATTCGTCAGCGGTTCCCGCAAGCCGTGCAGGAAGCCCTGGGTCGGATCTGCTGGTGGCACTGGTCGCACGAACAGTTGACTCAGGCGATGCCTGATTTTCGTGGATGGAGCATCGAAGCGTTCATTGAAAAATATGATCCGGCGCTACAGCAGGCCGGCCAATCAAATAATCGTAGGTTGGGTTGAGGGACGGAACCCAACAACGGCGCTAACTGAATTATGA